>NZ_CP073586.1:1200000-1500000 GCF_022267555.1 Proteiniphilum propionicum | reverse complement strand
CGATACGCCTTCACTTATCTCATGAAACTTCAGTCCATCAATAAAGAATACATATTTCTCCGGTGTCCATTCAAGTGCGTAGGTATGAAAACCTTCCGAAAGCCCTTTCAGGTCACTGTCCAGACGTCCTACCGATTTCTGGTTTGGCCCATAAGCCCAGTGAACACAATGTGTCATATGATCGTCTCCTAGCTCCTTGAAATATTCAAAAATATCTATTTCCGCACCAAAAACTGCAGGATCTTCACCTTTCGATATCAGTGGAGACTGCATCCAAAATGCCGCCCAGGGCCCACTACATTTTTGAAGGCGGGCACGGCATTCGAAATAACCATAGGTAGTATTAAATGTTTGATAGCTTCCTACGGCACTACCCATAATACTGTCTTTCTTGATGTCATACATAAGAAGTAAACACCCATCATTTACGGCAACCATAGAAGGGTCGTTGTAACCAATGCGGCGAGGTCCGGTTCCCCTGACTTTCCATTTTAAAGTGTCCAGTTCTGTACCTTCAAAATTATCTTCCCAAAAGAGGGAATAACCTTCATTCTCGGGAATAAAGAGATCTTGTGAAATCGCGCTGTTTTCAGGGATAACGCTCTCTTCTGCTTCTTTTTTTGATTCTTTACACGCAGATATAACTATGATACCTAACGTTAAAATTACAATTAACTTTTTCATTTTTTGTTTTTAATTATTATATATTTGTCATTTTAGATAGTTGTCGATAAAGCGGTATGCATCTTCCCTTATTTCAGAGGGAAAATCGTGGCCTGTGCGAGGATAAACAAATTTTACCGCATCATCTGCATTCATAAAGCGATAGACTTCCCTGACACGGCTTTCACACTTTCTTACACCTTCTACAGAAAAATTGAGGTCATATATCGGAGAATTTGAAAAAAAAGGCCTGGGAGCAATTGCTGCAATAATTTCATCAAAATCGAAAGGGATCTTTTCAGCATCCAGATCGAATTTGTCTCTGATAAAGGGCATGTACCTTTCTTGTGCCCAGGGTCCCAAACGGCTTCCATATTGAATAATACTTTTTTCACCTGCATGGTAGTAATCAAAGAGTGTCCATCCGCAGCTGGAAACAACAACTTTAATTCGTGGGTCAAAAGCTGCTACAAAAAGGGCGTTATGACCGCCTAAAGAGTGCCCGATAACCCCAATTCTCTTCTTATCAACATAGGGAAGAGACTGCAACAGATCAATACAGGAAATATGATTATAAATGCCTTTCATTGTTCCTGAATTATACCGGTCTTTCGCGAAGTCGTAATTTCCCAGTTCACCCATACTCGGATAATCCGGCGCAATAACCACATATCCCCTCTCTGCCAGTTCTTTTGCATAGGCTCTGTTTTTAATGCCGGCAGCACCATCAATTATCTTCTTACCTTCAGCACCGGTCCCATGAAGGGCAAGTATGGCAGGTAACAACTTCGAAATATTCTTTGGGCGGTATAGATAAGCGAACACTTTTTCTGATGGTGCCACCTCAAAGTTTATGGTGTAACGGATATATGTATCGTAAACAGCTGTGTCGGAATATTCAACATGCAATTTTTTCTTCTGCCGTTGCGGAAGTTTTCCCATCACAAGTTGCATATTTTTCAGTATATCCTCCCTTTTTCCGCTCCATTCATTTTTATTAGTTATGGGTAAGACATTCCCTTTACGGTCTCTATAAGTCAAAAGGTCATAAGAGCTATTTATAACGCTGCGGCTTAAAAGGCGTTTAATCTTTGCCAGAATCAACTTTTCCGATTCAGCGGTTACAGGACTGGATTCAATCTCATACCCTCCTTCAGCATAGGCTTCTTCTGTTCCGATATAAAACGGACCATAATCGCCATAAGCAGCCATCGCAACAAAATTATCGGGAAACATCTTTTTAGCTGCCAGTTGATACTCAATAAAGAGTTCTCCCGGCATAAATAGTATACGGGCGTTATGGATCCGCAAACAGGCTATTTCTATACCCTTCCCTTCAACTCTTCTCTTATACCAGCCCAAACGGCCCATATTGTTGGCAAGTAAACGGCTGTTCATTTGATTCATTTCCGTCTCTATCTCTTTGACTTTATCTCTATAGGGCAATAATAGATTTTCGGTATTCCACCCCAGGTCAGCCTGTCTGACACTGTATTTTTTAGTATTGTTCCATGCACGCTCCATTCCATCTGCCATTCTCCTAGCCAGGATTAAACGGTTTTCATGGCTGCCATCATTATACTTCCCGGCTGCCACATTACCTCCTGCGCCGTTGAAATGTATGTGCATGGCATCCGGCACAGCCAACTGGCGCAGAAAACGGGCAATACCTGGAAAATCAGGATTGGCTATTTTAGTAAGATAATAACTCTGTGGATGTGTTGCATAGAAGCTTAATACAGCCAGTGGAGTATTATTGTTCCAGAAACTTACAAGCGACACTTCCGGATCTATCAGCCCCTCAGGCATGGAACGGAGGATGGAATCTTTGGTTGAAGAACCACGCATAGCCACAATCCGTCCCTCTTTTTTATAAACCCTCCTGTTTGAAGCAACCTTATACACTTCCGCACTGCCTATACCTATATCTGTTACCTCCTTAACGTCGTTAAGTGACAAGTGGATAGCTGACTGAAGCCTTCGGATTACCTCCCGGGCAAAAGTGCCGTCAAAACAACCTGAAGGAATATTTTTATCTTTTAAAATTTTCTCAGCTGTGAAATCACATATCGGAGCATCATGCTGATGAACAGTATGTACTACCACCCTGTTGGGGATAGTGCCGGCAGCTTCAGCCAAAGCCTCCTTGAATATATCCTGTGACTCATTGGCAATTCCTATCCAGTCTACAGAACACAAAACGATGGGCTCGCCTCCGCCCAACAACACAATGCCCCTAGCCCTCAGTGTTTGTTCCCCGGAATTTATCATCGGGTCGTAAGTGAGACTGCTGCCAATTGGTGGAGTAGCATCCACATCAAAAACAGCAATTCCTATTCCACTTGTCCCGGGTGGGGTAGCATATAAAGCATTTGGGAATGCTGACCCCGCTATGCAAAAAAGAAAAAGAAAAATCAATTGCAATTTTATCACTTTCCGCTGTCTGTTGCTTATCATTTCATCTAATTTTTATAATATTTAAATTATTCTGCATACCTTCATTAAACCTGATAGAAAGCTCAAAGTATGAATGCTTGTTCACTTTCTCAGAATATAAGCGGACTATACTAAAAGAACAAAAGCACCTCCATATCACTGCAAATCTGCAAGATACACCTCCATGGGAGACAATACCTTGATGTCTCCGGCAGGCATGGTAAAAGAGATTGAATCGGTTTTACTGGTATTTGTTGCAATAATATATTTTTTTCCACTCTTTTCACCTTTTATCGTTACATGTTGATCCCCATCAACCATTGTTTCAAGTGTATTAAGCTTAATTATTGCAAGATTATTATTCAGCTCTTCCATTATTGGAACCAGCTCGTCAAAAACTTCCGGTGTTTTGGACCAGTCATTCCAGAAAAGCACTCCTGTAGCACCATGTATTATTGCAGTGTATATCTGGCATTTTACAATTTTCAGATAATCAGAAGGAGTTAAATTCGACGGCTTTGCATATCCATTTCCATCAAAATATAACCATATAGGGACTTTGCTCCCCAATCCGGTTCTAAGTGCATCAACAGTAATGCCTGCAAGTATGGGATATGCATAGAAATCAAGAAATGCATTGATTCCGAATACATCTCCGTTTCCTTTATAATCCTCAGAAATAATCCGGATGTTCTCCTTCCATATATTTATCAGCGTTTCCCGATCATATTTGTTATATGAGTATTCTCCATTTGTAAATTGATATACTGGAGTACCGTCATAAGCTTCATAAAATCCGAGCAGCGGGAATTTACATTTGCGAGCATCCTCACTAATCAAATTATAGGGGGGATCAGCCGGCATCGTTTCATTCTTTTCGAGATAACGTTTTTCAAAAAGATAGGTACTCCCCTTGGCATGTCCCAGCAGATCAACATATACAAGAGCTTCCGGATCATGTTTTTTAAGCCTTTGGTTGATCAAGGTCCCTACTGCAGGGGGAACAGCCCATTTGCTTACCCCTCCCAATGCTATCTCGTCTATATGAGAGTATATATATTTATCGTGGGTTTTTTTACCCAATAAGGCAATTATCTGAGAATCGAGATACTGAATAAAATCGGGATTGTCGGCTTCCTTTTTTATATATTGGCTTCTATAATAATCTTTATCTGCGCTGTCGGGTAAACTTTCTATCCTGTCAAGATAACCATGGAGTATTGGTGAAAAGGGATTCAAAATATGAATCTTGTCCGACATATACTCCTTTTCGTTGCCTAACGACATAAACAGCATATTGAAAGGTGAGGTCTTTTTCTTGAAGAGCAACTCGTTTTGAACATATGCAAGACTGTCTGCTTCGGGCTCCTGGGTAAATACATAGCCTGGCACATGCCATGTGCCGATGGCAAAGAATCTGTTTTCCACGTTCTTTCCATCTTTTGTAACAATCCATCCTTCATCATCTATGCTCCAGGTTTTTGCACTTGAAGTTGATTCCTGAGCATTCATACAACCGCTCAGATAGAGGAAACAGATACCACTAAAAATAATATTAAATACTCCGTAATTTTTCATAATTGTGAAATTGAAATTTATATTGTTAAATATCGTAACCCTGCCACAAAATAAGTTTCATAACAGGGCTAGCAAAACCTGGCAGTTATATAAAGTTATGAGATTAGATGGAGCTGTCCTCTGTTCTCATAGACCTTCATGATTGCATTTATCACATCATCCATATCCTTCTCTGTTGCCAATAACGGCCCCGAAGCCCATAGCATCACCATATTGTCACATACCCAATCGCAATTAGGCAAATTCAAATCTGATTTAAACTGACGAAGCCTCTCTGCTGTATACATAGCTTTGTACTCTTTTCTTGCCAGAATATTTTCTGTCCAAGGCTCTCTATGCAAACCATTCCTGATATAAGGACTCAGGTTTATTCCCTCAGCAGAAACCGCCTTTAGAAAAACATCCCGGTGAACGCCATTCCAGTGTTCCTTGTGATATGCCATCGTGTAAAGGTAAAAGGAACCTTTGGTTGTTCCCTTATACAATTTCTGTGGCACAAGCCCTTTAAATCCTTTAAGCTTTGAACTTAAATATGCAGCATTGCGGTTACGTACTTCAAATTGCTCCTCTGCACGTGTGATCTGTTCAAGCAGTACTGCTGCCTCAAACTCATTCATACGGTATTTTGGCCCGATGGTTTTGTGACGTCCCTGCCTGCTGGTCCCATGGTTCATTACAGTATAACAATCATCCAGCAACTGTTCATTGTTGCTGATGATACCACCACCTTCCCCGCAGCAAATAGTCTTGCTTGTCTGAAAACTAAAACACCCGGCATCACCAATAGTCCCCAGACGCTTGCCCTGATACTCCGCAAGATGAGCTTGACATGCATCCTCGATAACTTTTAAGTTATGTTTCCCGGCTATGCTCATTATACTTGACATATCTACCGGTTGGCCCATCATATGTACCGGCATGATGGCTTTAGTGTTACGGTTAACTTTTTTCTCAACTTTTTTCGGGTCAAGCTGGAACGACTCTCTGTCCAAATCTACTAAAACAGGAAGCGCCCTCGCACTTATTATTGAAGAGATAGTTCCCATATCGGTATATGGGGAGGTTATGATCTCATCGCCGGGACCAAAACCCATGGCCTCTACAACAGTATGAAGTGCTTGTGTCCCCGAACCGGTTGTTACGCAACCCTTTACTCCCAGAAGGTCGGCATATGCTTTTTCGAAACGTGCAACATTGCCGTTGACGGCATTATCAATGCGGTTCCATTTACCACTCCTAACAGTCTCTGAGATTCGCTCTACAATCTTTTCGTCAACATACGGCCATTTGGGCCACACTTTATTTTTCACCAATGGCTCTCCTCCCAATGCCGCTAATTTACTACTCCCTTTTACATATGTGTCAGCTATGTTTTTTATCGGATCTATTGACCCGGCAGTAGCAGCTAACGCAGTACCGGCCGATACGGTTGTTAAAAACGATCTTCTTGTTATTTTGTTTGTTTTCATTATGTAAGTAATATTATTATTTCAAGTTTCTCAAGAATTAATTACTATCCCATACGATAAAAAGTGAATTGGGGACGGGTTACAAATCGTTCTCAATATAGCATTTAGCTGTAATATGTGAACGTGCGAAAGTTGGTAACTAATTATTTGTAAATCCCGCCTTCACTATCTGATATTTTTCAGAATCATTTACCGGATTGGGATGTGTATAGATCAATACACCATCGGCATATTCCCTCCCGCTTCTTATTACCTCCGATACGTACAGAGGGGTTGAAGCGCCCAGACGGGAATGAGCTGTCAGATATACATCGATGTAAATTGGCATCTGCTCATTGAATAGGCTTCTCAGTTTCGCAATCTCCTGCTCAACCAATCCTGCATTTTGAAGATTACCTCCCTCAGACTCTGCCCTGTATGGGAACAGTATTCCATCGAGCATTGGTGAATAGTTCTTTACAAAATCAATCGTTATCTGCCTATAATAGGAGCAGGGAATAAATTGAAGTGATGGATTGATTTCATCGATTTTTTTTGTCATTTTCCTGACATACTCAGGCGTATAAAAAGTAAGATTATGTACAAAATCATCAATACTGAAAGCAACCAGATTAGGGTAATCTGCACTAAGTTTCGCGATCTCTTCCGACCATCTGATATAGTCCAGGCCAAAAGGTTCAGAGTTCCATTTCGCTTTTGGTTTCGACTCGGAAGGGGGCACTAAGGAAACCCATACAGCGATCCTGTTTTTTAATGCCATGGGAAGAAAAAGCTTCAGGTCATCCCAGTCGTTTTCATTTTGCCATATTAGCCAATTATATGTATTTGCGTTCAGATCTTTCAACTGATCAATCAGCCTATCAAGATCTGCCCGGCCGTTAGAGAGTCTTGGCAAGCCTGAATAGGTTCCAAGTATCATATTATGTTCACGTGAATATTTGAAGTAATCTTCCGGCAGTTTTCCTGTCGATCCACAACTGGAAAACAACAGGCTGCAACCGAAAATAAACGCAGCAATCAAAAGCAACAACGCACTGTATAACAAATAATTATTTTTCACGATGTCAATTTTTAATTTGTAACAATGTTTTTAAATCCGGTAATAATTGCTGATTCTGATGATTTGCTCCATTTGGAAGGTAAACCATATACCCGTTGTGAAATATCCCCTTCGTATCCTCCCTCATCCAAGATCACTTCTGATGGTATATAACCCATCACATCATTAGCGTAAGACATTACAAAGATTTGCCCTCCGAAGGACTGTTTCAACTTTATGCTGTATGATATCACAGATTCTCCTCCAAGCACAAACAACTTCTGCTCACCTATCTGCCAATATCCTAACGGAAAAGGATAGGAGTTGGCCAAATGTCCCTTCGTATTCAGCTCCGAGATCATACCTTTCGCCCATCTGGCCTGATAATCATCCTTCTTGGCAATTTCTCCAAGTTCCTCAATTGGCAATGGCTCATCCAGTAATAGATTTATTTCGGAATATTTTGTAATAAGCTTACTCACCTGCAAGTCCATCTCTTCGGAGAGCACCCGCTCTACAGCTGCGGCAATTTGTTTTCCATATTGTACCGCCAGCGGGATACTCCGGCGTGGCATTGGATTCTGATCAGCTCCTGCTCCCTGGAAAAACATAGCAGTGGCACCTGGATAAAGCTTTTCAAGCTCAATTTGGGCAAACCCCGGATAATCGCCCGAAAATTGATTGATTGACAATGTGGTTGGATGACATGCATATCCAAATACTACGGCTAACAACTGCTTGCCTTCCGTTTCAATTTTTATGACCGGAACAGCATAATCATTCGGTCCTTTCAATTCAGACGTAGCTGTTATGCTGCCTTCTTTGTTGTTACGGCGGTTGACCTGAAAACGAGTAATTCCACTACCTGTAAATATCCTTACAGGTTGCAACTCTTTCATGGCCTGATCAACCAGGTAGAAAAGTTTTTTTTTCAGCTCTTCCGTATACTGATCCACTGCCTTCCAATCCTGTTCACTCATGGGATAAATATACCTCAGAGCGCGAGAGATGACCGGCCCTGAATGTGTATGGGAGCTGCTAAGAATGATCTGGGCATTATCCAGTCCATATTTAATATTTATCCATTTTCTCACCTCATCGGAGAAATCTTTCGGAACACCCAGAATATCCATGGTAATTAGCAGAGAGCGATTTCCCGATGCATCTTCTAACAATAGTGCCTTAGCCCACAGGTCGTGCAACGTCCCTTCCGAAGGAGAAGTTCTGCTTGCATAACCGGCCATCCATACCGATGACTCCGGGGTAATAACTGTACGTGCAACACCGGCTTTCCACAGATATTGATCTTCATCAATTTCCCCCGCGTGGGTTTGAAAACAAATTATCAACAGTCCAATGATGACTGGTAAAAATTTCAGGAAGAAGCTTTTATTCATCATATTCAACTTATTTTGTTTTTGCAACAATCTTTTCGGCATTCAGCTGAATTTTTCCAATCGCGGTTGCAATATTGTCCATCTCCTTTTTGGTGCCAAGCAATACGTTCTGAGGGATCCAGACAGCCTCTTCATTACATAGTTTCTCGTTTAATGGACATTTGTTCTCCTCTGCATATTTATCATAATTCAACCTTTCCTTCGGATAAAATTTCTGATAATATTTACTCTCAAAAGCATTTTTCAGATAGGGCATTTTATTCAGTTCACTATAGCCACTTGAACATGGAACACCTTCGGCCCGTAATGCATTCAGAAATTCTGTTCTCGATAATCCTTTGAAATGTTCCTTGTTATACCTGAATGGGAAAAGATGGTAAGCTGCTTTCGTCACATTTTTGTACAATTTATACGGCATGATTCCCGGAATGACCTCTATTTTAGATCTGAGGTAAGATGCATTATCATTACGCTGATTGGTCTGTTCCACCAATCGTGTCATCTGCGCCAAACCTATCGCAGCCTGATACTCTGTAATGCGCAGCTTTGTCCCGATCATGACGGTACCTGCACCTATCTGCCCCGCAGTTGATCCGTAAGGATTACCGTAGTTATGGTAAGAATAACATCGATCCATAAAATTATCATCATCGCTTATAATTGCACCCCCTTCCCCGATAGCCATGTTTTTGGAATTCTGAAAACTAAAACATCCCGCGTTTCCAAAGGTCCCTACTTTTTTCCCGTTTATTTCTGCCATCCATGCCTGGCATGCATCCTCGATAACCAGTAGATCATGTTTCCTGGCAATTTTCATAATTCTTTCCATATCGCAGGGTAGCCCAAGAATGTGCACGGGAATAATTGCCCTGGTATGAGGAGTAATCTTCTCTTCTATTTTATCCGGATCCATCTGGAACGTTTCCGGATCAACATCCACAAAAACAGGAATCGCTCCATTGAATAAAATACATGATACGGATGCAATAAAGGTATAGGGCGTCACCAATACTTCATCGCCCCAGCCAATTTCAAACTGAGCCAATGATGTGTTCAGTGCATTGGTCCCATTTACTACCGCCAGAGAGCGTTTAGCTCCCATTAGTTGTGCCCATTTTTTTTCAAATTCATCTGTGAGCTTACTCCTGGACCAGACACCACTACGCATCACATCAATAAGTTGCTTTTCATCGGTTGCTGGATTCCACTCGGGCCATACAGGCCACTGTCCCGTATATGATTTCTGGCCACCCAAGATGGCAGGCACTTTACTTTTATTATCACTCTGAGCCCAGGTATTTGCCATGTTAATGTTTGAGACAGCAAGTAAAGACGTGCCTCCAACTATGCTTTTTTTGATAAACTTTCTTCTGTTCATATTATTGCACTATTTTGTATTTATAAAGTGAATAGCTGTTCTCCGTTACTAATTTAAAACTAATTTGTCCATCTTCACCCGCTTTTACGTGAAAATTATCACCTTCACCCAAAATCCTTTCCAATTCAATGCTTGTCCCTGGTTTTAACCATGTATTCAATTGCATAGTTTTATTTTTGTTGTTTTCCCTGAATATTAAAAAATAACCGTATCCATCTTTAATGCTTTGAAAACCTGTCCATGATTTTCCGGACGGTACATCGCCGATTGGCAGTATTACACCACTGTGCAAATCATATTGGATTTTCTTATACACATTCAATATATGTTTAAGTGCAAAAGCCTCTTCCGGCAGATTATGTGCTTCCATCCACGCAAGGGGCTGTGCCATCATAGTAATCGCAAAAAGGTATTCAAAATCGTAATTTCCGGGGGCAAAAGAATCGTTTCCATATTTTTCATTATTACGCCATTTATTCAAAAACTCAATCTGCAAATTACGGGAAGGAACATATTTCGACAATGTCCATAAATTTCTCAAAGTCCAGTAAGGAAAATAATTTCCTAAATCGGTATATCTGTTTTCAAGAAAAATATTTCCAAAACTGTTCTTGTAGAAATAACCGAATCGTTTATCTGCAGTAACGTCCAGATTAAAAACCACATCATGATTTAATGCCTCCGAAACTGTGGAAAGAAGGCTGTCTACCCTCTCTTCAGAGAGTTTGTTATGAATTCTTAATCCGTCAATTTTGAAAGTCCTGATTCCATATTTCCTGTTTAACGAGATCAGAACTTTTGCATCCTGCAACCAGTCATCATAATTATCGGTATAACTCGGATTAAACCACAAACATACTTCTATTCCAAGCTCTCGCCCTTTTTCAACAACATTTTTCAATCCTTTTGGGAAATTGACCGGATCGGGAATCCAATAGTCAGACCTCTCCCAAATTTTATCGAACGAACCGCCACTTGTTGTAGCAGGGCTTTTACCAGCTTGCCATCCGTCATCAATCTGAAAATGGGTTATCCCTAACCTATGACATAACTCCAGCTCACTGAGGATATATTCTTCATTGATGCGTTTTCCAACCCCGCGATCACCCCAGGTATTCATCATAATCATTTCGTCTCTGTCAGAGATAATCTTTCTTATTTTTGACTGATATGCTTTCAGATTAACAAGAGCATTATACTCATTTTGAGAAAAAATACCGAAAACGGTCGAATATCCACGGGTCCATTTGTCTGTACTAATATCATTCTCATCTATTCCCAGGCCAATGGCCTTAACATTTCCGAATGAAGCCAGATAATCGGCTGAAGGATACTTCAACTGCGCAAGAGAAGAGGGAGATTCCTTAAGAATAAAGAAACCCTGTTCATTTTCATTATTGAGGGCAAACAACAGATTCCCCTTATAAAGCCTCTCATTGTAAGACTGATAGTCGTTCACCATTACCAGGCTGTTCAGATGATCTGTCATCTCAAACAGACTTATAATCCTATACTGCCAATGTTTTCCCTGAAAGGATACACTTTCCAGTACTGGTATTCGATTTGCCGTTTTACGGGAAGCGACAAATCTCACATCCGTCAGTTCATTATCTATAAACTGTTTATCATACCATCCGATATTGGACATATTGCCCTTGAAATAGAAATCATTCCCCACTACAGGTGACTCGGGATATAGCCTGATTACACGCTTTATGAGCAACTTTTTGATGTCATATATGATTTCAACTTCCACATACGCCTCTCTTAATGAGCTTTCAGCTACCACATAGCTGTTGAAAGATACAAGGGCAGAAGAGCTATTATATCCCGGAAGGCTCATATCGGGTGACTCAGACTGTGATTGCCATACAAACCGGTTCGTTTTATTCTGAATATACCTGGTAATCAGATTCCCTTGATTTAAATGATATACGCGTTTTATCTGTGAATTTTCGACCACTAGGGAATCCCCTTTTTGCATGACAATGCAATCACGGTAACAGATAGATGTCTCTGCTACCAGCTGAAAAGCAGCTAGTTGCAAAAACAATAAGGTGACTAATCTGATAATCATTATGTTGTAAAATTTATCCATCCATCACCAGGGAATTTTCTTATAATCACGAACACTCTACAGAGCATTAACTCCCGGTTTTGCAAAACTTTATAAGAGCCGGGACTTCTACTACTCTTATAGCTATCTCTGTGACGATTGATGCAAATTATAAAATAACATCCGGGTCAATTTGTAAATTTGTTGTTTTTAAATTACACACTATGTACAAAGAAAAAAATTAATAACGAAATAGGAGTTTGAGTTACCGCATTTTCTTCCTCATAAATCGCAAAAACATAATTTAAAGTCATTAATTATTCTAACAAATTATCTGATCCATTTAATCAACAGAACCTTTATCCCGTTAATAAAGATATCACCGGAATTCTCCCTAAAAAATACTACTGTGAGAATAAACAATGCTTGGCATTCTGTATTGAACATTATAATGTTACCTCTTCGGTAAGCGTATCGATAAAGTAAGGTTATAATGTGTTTTTTGACATCTTCAATCAAACAAATATTTCACCGACCGGGCATTTTGCTTGAGTAACAATTTTAATTATATATTAACCCAAAAAGGATTGTGCAAAGAGTATTTTGCACAATCCATAATCAGGCTGAAAAATTTCAAATCACTTAAGACTTTGCACAAAAAGTGTCAATAAATCTTATAGTCTGAAATTCAATACTGCGGATTATTCAAGTCACGGTAATTGAATTTTAATCAAATCCTCTATCTCTTTTCCATCGTGCATGAAACGTGCCAGTGTATATACGTTTCCGGCATCGTCTATAGCAATAGAGTTTACATAAGTGGGATAGGCTCCGTCTTCATAAAACACCGGTCCCATATCTTTATATTCTTTTTTCGTAATATCGTAAGTAACAAGGTGGAGATGTTCCAGTCCTTTTGCCGCTCCCATGTTAATTTTATCAAGCCCTGTAACTCTTTTTCCGTTTTCATAGATAGGGGCTCCGGTTAAGTAATGGATTATTCCGTTTTTATCTATCGTGAAACCAAGGTATCCATAGCTGAACTGGTCAAACATTCCACTTTTCTTTGACGGCTCGGAAGTGATACGATCTATTACCTCAATTTTCTTTTCTTTCGGATCAAAAGTGAACAGGTAGCCGGAATTACCATGTACCCCATATGCTTTGTTTTCCGGTTCATACCAATATATTTTTCTCCAGTTGTAGCCCATGCTGCCCGCATCTTTAGGATCATAGGAACCAAAGTAGTCAATCCGCAGATCAACACCTTCAAGTTTTTCCGGAGCAGCCAGAGACGGGTTGTAGTAATATATATCCCCTTCTGCAGTAGAATAATATACATTTCCATCGCGTGGATCCACAAACATCGAACGACATATTACCCTGAAGTCATCTGTACCCAACTTCGTTTCTCCGGCTTTAGTCACAGGCCCTAAATTACGAAGGGTTCCTGATTTTATATCATGATGAATCAGCAATCCTTTCGGCCATGTGAGTCCATATAACTGATCACGTTCCTTGTCCATTACCATGGTAATTATACCCTCACCTTCGGGAGCCAGCGACAGGCTCTTAATCTCTTTTGTATTTAAGTCATAATAAAGAAAGTGTCCTCCGGGGTATAATTGGTAACCTTCAGGAGCCACTGTTGGTACATTCTCTGCTCCGTCAATCATCTGGTAATATCCAAGGTGAGTAGCAAAATACAATTTATTATCTTTCTCGTAGAATTCTACGTGGCTTTTACCCTGTGCAATATATTTTTGTTCTTTTTCGCCTAAAGCTTCGGATAAATCTGCCACAAATTCTGTTTTATCAGTCAGTGGGTCGTAGCTATAGAATTGTCCTCCCACATCGTGCCTGGTAGAAGATAATACATAGTATATTTTTCCGTCACTTGCTTTTGATATCGCATTGTAGGTATCATGTGCATCATCAAATCCTGAAAAATACCTCTTTGCAACAAGTGTGGCTGGGTTTTCAGACTTATCTGCACTTTTATTAACGGCAGAGTTGGTCTGACTTTTATTGCAACCGGCCAAAAAAAGCAGCATTAAAATAGGAATAAAAATAGTTTTCTTCATTTTCGTTAGTTTTTTATTAATACTATATATTTAATTATTTTCTCATAAAAGATAAATCTAAATTTTTTATAATTTCATTAACTCTTTCAACTGTTGCTTCTGTAATTTTTCCTGAAGCGTTTTGCGTCATTAACCTGGTGTAGTTTTTATCGACCATAATATCTTTTCCAGAGTATTTGGGCATGTTCAGTTTGCGTTTACTTTTCTCCTGTGATTCAAAATATCCCTTCTCCATATAAGAAATGTTACTGATAGCCATAGTACAATTTCCTTCATTATATGTCAAGTGCATGTTATAGGTTATATACATGCCAAATACAGCTATAGGATTAGACGATATCTCGAGATAATCTGTTATAAGACAAATGGTGGAATCTTCATTATTTATAAGAAACGCACCGGAATACGGATCCAGCTTATCATTCAAATAAGAATATGTTCTTCTAAAGAACTCATTTTTATTTAACTCGTATTCAAACTTAGCTAAAAAAACAACTTCTCCGTCAACCACAGGGATCGAATCTTTTGAGAATTGAATAGACTGTGCAAATCCCATTGAAGAGGGGAAAAAGATGAAAAACAAACAAAGCTTAGCGATAAAACCTCTTCTTGATAAAAATTTTGAAATATTACGCATAAACATTTGATTTAACTGATTAGCAATTATTTAAAGCTCTAAATAGTAATGAGTCCTATCTGTTTACCCATTTTACAAGTAACCCTAAAAGGTTGTTTCAATTCATTTTTCTCATAAACTGCCGGCTTTCAGCCTTTCTACTTTCATCATACATAGTGATGAGATCTTACTTCACTTACTTAGTCGAAAACTATATTCCTGTATAATAAAAAACTTTTTTTTACAAAACTATGTTTTTTTTTATAAACCCAAGGCCATTTACAAAAAAATATAAATTACAACTACAAATTTATCACATAAATTACTCTATAAATCTATCTTCACGTTGAATTCCCCTCAAAAAACGTCAATTTATCCATATAAAATTTATCATTGATATTATATTAGTACCTGGGATAGCGAGACATCGTATATTTTCGATTCGAAAAGTAAATATATAACCAATATATGGGAAATGACCCATCGGAGGATATTTCAATCACGAGCTTCGGGGTTTGACAGAGTGAATACAAGATAACTCACCAGATTATATACATTATGTGCAAACATCCATGTGGAAGTTGTGGGTATTAGTCCGTGAATATTTTTTATGCCGCCGATGGTTACATGTATTCTTCATTGTAAAAAAACAAACAAATCTTCTAAGCCAAGACAATAATAGGATGCCCCTGTAGTTTCTGCGGCAGTTTTGGCCTCTAATCTTCTAATGGAAGCTATCTCCTCTCTTGTATGCACGGCACTGCCTTTATCTCCGGGAGTCATCGTTGCCATATGATTATCCCAACCTGCATTTTTCAATAAAGAGAGCGTTCCGGCACACATCATTTCAACATCATCCGGGTGTGCAAAAATTGCTAATACTTTTTTCCCATTGATTTGTGTTTAAACTTTTATATTAGACAATATCCTTAACTTCCTTGCTTTTTGCAGCTTCGCAACAAGAAGCAATTATTTCTCCAAACTCACCTTGTCCAATTGTTTTTCTGGCAAGAATACTTCCTTTAGAACCATAAAGTTCAAAAATATTTTTACTGCTGTTATCCGGAATACAAAAATAGGAATCCACAGTGGCAATAGCGCCGTTTTCAAAAAATAAGGCAGCTACAGCGATATCCTCTGAAGAATAATTATGAACTTATTTTTTAAATAGTGCATACTCATAACAATTTAGATTATAGCTTTTACCAATTAATTTTTTGCTTGTCGAATTGATAAAAAATAACCTATATGTTTTGTAATCTTATCTGCTTAATCTACAATCTTATAGTTGTTGTATTTCCTTCCAATAAGGATATGTCCACAGGATAATTTGTTCTCCAGGCACCGCGTGTAAAGTCGGGTATTTCAACAGGTTTTGAATGGTTTGACACTGATTTTTCACTTAACGGAATAATCACGCTCCAGGCAGCAGCATCATACACATCAATATCCATCGGAAGCCCGTTTCTCAAACAATCAATAAGCCGCCATGTCATTAAAAAGTCCATTCCACCGTGCCCCCCCACTTTTTGGGCCATTTCTCCAATTCGTTTTACTATCTCCGGCTTATACTGGTCGTTAATTTTATTCATCTCTTCATCATCAAGCCATTTACTACCAAGTGAAATCCTGCCTGGCTCAGGATATTTTTGGGCAGCACCTTTTGTACCACTGATCATGTGTATACGGGAATAGACCCGGGGACTGGTAGTATCGTGCTGAAGCATTATGGTTCGCCCTTTCTCCGTTCTGATTATAGAGGTATTTATATTTCCTCTGTAGGAGTTGGTATCATACTTTTTATAAAACTGATCGTTTTTTGCCAGTTCAGAAACTTTCTTCCCAAGCATAAAATCATTTGAAGACATCGAGGTCATGTAGTTCAGTTTATCTCCTCTGTTAATGTCCATGATCTGACAAACGGGACCTAATCCGTGTGTGGGGTACAGATTTCCGTTATGACGCTGGCTTTCTTCCAAACGCCACATGTTTAAATCTTTTGTCTTTTCATGAATTGACTGGTGATGAATATAAGCAGCATCGGCATGGATAATATCTCCGAAAAATCCTTGCCGCGCCATGTTTAATGTTAGCAGCTCGAAGAAATCATAGCAACAGTTTTCCATCATGTAGCAATGCTTTTTTGTCTTCTCTGATACCTCAACCACTTCCCAGGCCTCGTCAACGGTGGATATGGCTGGTACCTCAACAGCCACATGCTTACCACATTTCATCGCATACACAGATATGAGTGCATGGAGCGGGCCTCTTGGAACGGCAATACTAATTAAATCAATATCAGGATTTTCACATACTTTTTTCCAGGCATCTTCACTTCCGGTATATACCTGTGCTTCCGGTAATCCCCGTTTTCTAAGCAACTGCTGAACACTGTCAATACGGAATTGTACAATATCGCAAACCGCCTTTATTTGCACGCCTTCCAGGAAGGTCATATGATTCAGGTTCGAATAACCGCGATTCCCTATCCCAATAAATCCTAAACGTACAATATCCAGCTTGGGAGCCCGGTAACCGCACATATTAAAATATTGTTTTCTTCCTGTCCCCTTAGATAAGGTTTCAAATCTATCTGAAATGGATCCTTCAGCATATAGGCCGGGGATAAAACCGAAGCCAATGCCTCCTGCTGTTATCTGTTTTAAAAAATGTCGTCTGTTTGTTTTCATGCTTTTTCAACGTCCAAATTTCCGAGTGATTTTTATTCTTAATTAAAAATGTTAAAATACAGGATAGCTACAAGAGAATTGTTCTTTTGTTGACGAACTCACCATTTATCATTATTAATCGACTTTTGTCGAATTTCAAGCGAATTTAATTCACAATCAATAGTGGTGATTATTTTAAACGATGTCGGTTTCATATATTATTCCTGAAGAAGATATACAATACCATATTTATCCACTGTGCCTCTGGGCACAATAACTTTGTAACGGTTCTTTCCTGTTTTTTCAACATCCACTTTTTTGTGTCCTTCCGCATCGGGCGAAGTATAATAGGCCTTTTTGAAAGACGGCAATGTAATCTCGAAACTTATATCTTCATTGATCGGCTCCCAAGCTGGAGCAGCAAGGGGAAGCACATCACCATGCTTTGACTTTACTCCCGTAGCATTCAGCAAATGAACCATTACAGCGCCCTTTTCTGTATCCTTATAAGCTGTTACAAGCACTTTTGATGGAATTGATATCGACTTGAACTTCATCGTTCCAACCGTATTCTCTATTATTCTTTCGTTGAATGCAGTTATTTTCGGATCAGGGGTAAAGCGGTAAATCATATCGGTATCTCTGATCGACGGGCAAAATTCGTTCATCATACTTTTATCCATGCTATATATTATTCTCCCTTTGCCATATTTCACTTCCATCAAATCTGTTTTAGTGGTTTCAGCTAAGAGTCTTTCGGTGAGGATATCGCAAAATGCCCGTTTATCCCTGACTTCACCGTACGGTGTCAGCACTCCCGACTCTCCCGTAAGGAGTAGGGTGCCACCGTTAAAGATAAATTGTTTTAATATACTTTCCTGTGCATCGGAAATACAATCCATTCCCGGTGCCAACAGTACCCTGAACCTCGAAATATCCTGACTGGTTATCGCATCATCCAGAATAAAAGTATGGGGTATATGCCTTGAAGCCAGGAATTGACCGGTTCCCATTATTTCTTTGGGATAATTGCCCGTGTTTTTTGCAGACCAATCCCTTGTCGATCGTGAAAACACCACTGCAATATCGGTATAGGGGACAGATGTTACCTTATTCATATTTTCTTCCCAGCCAGTATATGGATTCATCTTTTCATTCTCTTCAAAATCGACCAAGGACCAGGTTACTTGTCCGAACATATTGTTCATCGCCCATCCAATAAGTGCATAGTTAAATACTCCTACTGGATAGACCAGCCCAAAAACAGGGGATCCGTATGTTTCCCTCAAACTGTTATACATATTCCTGCTGGTGAAATTATAACGGTAGTCGTCCCATACGTCGCGGCTCATGATCTCGGTGCCTAAAAAGTCTTTCGACCTGGCACTCAAGGGCAGGTCCCCCCCCTGTCCGTAAGAGGCTGAATTGGCTAAAAACCCCCCTTCAGAGTAGTATTCCAGGTTTGAAAAATAGGGGTTGATGCGGTGAGTAAGGTTGCTCAGATCAATCCTCCATTGAGCCATGGCATATTTTCGCCATTCAATCCAGGTTTTCCATAATTTTGATGATTTATTATGCAACAGCGGATTGGTTTCATCATCCGGCAATACCAATCCGGTAATATCGGTAAATGATTTCCTGCAATGGGAGCAATTACAAAAATTCGCAAAATGAAACGCCGTCTCATCCAGCATAAAACCATCGATATTGGTATTTTTAATATGCTCAGAGATATAGGGGAAGAAGTATCCATACTTAAAATCGGTATTTACGGGACACAATCCCCATGTAGGCAACCCATTGGTATGATTATGCTGCAGGTAACCTGGATTTGCAGCCAGAAACCGGAATCCCATATCGGCATTCCATAAGATGGTGAGGTCCTGGTGATCGATAATCTTCATTCTCTTTTGATGAGCTATTTCCACAGTTTGCCTGATGTTTTCCTCCACCCGTTTCAAATGTGCTGAATAGGTGTGTCTTGAAAGGAACCCATTCAATATCACCGCGTTCACTCCACTGTTTTTGACCTGCTCTAACCTTTTCTTGATTTTTTCAGGTGTATTAAATTCATTAAAGGTGCCCCAGTTGTCAGGCCCCATCGTTCCCAACGGGCTATTGAACCTCCAGGCCAGTTCCTTTGCCTGCTGATCTGGCAATGCCGTACCCAGATCCGGAAATGGGGGTATCTCTGCCGATTCACCTATCTCACCCGCAAGCGAGGAAAATGCAAGCGCTTTACCGTAAACAGGAGGAGTGTCGTAATAATTTGCAAAGAGGATACCCGGGCAAAAACCCTCTTTTTTCAACCAGTTCCCCCGTCTGAACTGATAATCTTCTTCACGATGCAAAAACAATTGAAACCCAATGACGCTGACTGCCCAATCACCTGCAAAACTGATGTCAGCGTTACCATCCTCTATCCATTGAACAAGGGTGATTTCTGACATTTTACCTTTGTTAATTGTAATGTCATTGTAAATTGGTTCCCCGTCGAATATGATAGAAAAAGGGCCCTTTCCCTTATGCAATGCGCTTGATTTTATTGTGATAAGGTATAATCCCGGGCGCAATCCATCGGTAGTAAAAGTGTTGGGGCTTGAAGAGGAGCAAGCGGCATATAATGCCCCGGGTCGCCCGTCTCCTTCGATAGAGATCCCTTTGGTAATTTGCCATCCATAACCTGCCCCGGAATCATACCGTGTTGTTCCAGCGTTGGTAAAATCATTACCTGCCCTGTCGTTAAATGAGAACAGTTTCTCTTTCTTAAGTTCCGAAAAATAGTGATAAAAGGTGGCTGCATGATGGTTTGCATAATCATTTTTACCTCCCTCAAAAAGAGTTAGCTTACTAGTTAGATCTCCACCATATTGCGTGGCGGAAGTAGAAAATGAAAGTTCAATTGCATCTCCTTTTTTCGCTACTGTCCATTGCGCCACCATAGTATTTATACCAGCTACATAATAAGTGCCAACTCCGTGCGGATTAAAATCGAAAGTAATTGCTCCTTTCGGGGTGTTGAAAGTGATCCACCGGGTTCCGGTTGTGATAATCCCATCGGGCATGGCAACATCAAAATTACCGCTGCTCCAGCGGGCGTTTTGTGAACGTCCCGTCAAAGCATCCCATGTTGAATTTGCCAATGTAGCAGCAGGTACCAGAATTTTATAAGTAATGTCTGGAGAAGGGTAACTGTCCATCAGGGCATCCTGATGTACCTGAAAAGTCAGCTCTATCTTCTTACTGTCAGGAGATAGTCCCATCTCTCTGCGGTATGGAGCAACAGCTTTACTATTCCAAACATTAACGGTTTGCCAGCCATTTTCACGTGTGACCATAAAAGTATCAGCGTGGTCACCAACCGTTTGGTCTGTTATCCAGGACAGAGAGTCGCTGCAAATCAGAATTTCCCCTTTCCATTTTACTTCTATATTACGTGTATGGGCAATCTCAAGGGGAGACTCTTTCCCTTTTATTATCTTTTGTGCGTGTAATGTTCCTGTTATTATGGATGCAAGAAAGAAAAAAAATATTATTGATCTCTTCATTGGTTTTTATTTCATTTTGCTATTATCGGCTGATAGAATCCCAACAAAGATATTTCTCACTCAAGGGCTCCGGCATCCATTAATTGGCAAGGAGAATCCTTGAAGGGACTATCGTAGGTTTGTAGATACTTATCCTTAAATAAACAGGTGCTTCCCTTATTTGAGCTTCGCAACGTTATTATGTATTTTATCAACAGCGTTAATGATGTCATCCATATCTGACTTAGAGCCGAGCATGAGTCCGCCGTTCCACATCCAAAGCGCCGAGTTATACGTTTTAATCAAAGCTGGACAGTGATTATTCTTTTTATATTTTTCAAAATCCAGTTCTTCTGCCGTGTATAACTTTTTATAAATATCGGATTTGAACACCTCATGGAGCATCGGTTGACCATAAAGCGGATCGTTCGGATAACCTGTCCCCATCGGAACTCCTTCAGCTTTGAGCGCCTCGATAAACCTTTCACGCGGTAGTCCGTCAAGCTTATCCTGATTGTACACCATAGCATAAATGTAATATGATGCCGCAGTTGCCCCTTTGTGTAATTTTACCGGTGTGACACCTGGATAAGCGGCGAGCTTTTCATTCAGGTATGCTCCGTTTTCGTTCCTTATTTTGTGTTGTTCTTCGAGTTTTTCCAACTGGCACAATCCGATAACAGCCTGGTACTCTGCCATACGAATCTTGTTAGCAAGAATAAGTGCTGTGATTGAACTTATTTGCCCTGATACCGAACCCGATGCGTAACCGAAATTGTGGTAGGAATATAGGCGGTCGTAATATTCGGTATCGTCGGTCAGAATTCCGCCTCCTTCGCCAATGGGAAGGTTTTTCGATGCCTGGAAGCTAAAACACCCGGCATTGCCGAAAGTTCCGACTCTTTTGCCGCCAATTTCTGCAAGGTGTGCTTGACATGCGTCTTCCACAACGAACAAATTGTGTTCCTTTGCAATTTTCATAATCGAGGGCATATCTGATGGATAGCCACAAATATGAACCGGCAGGATGCCCTTGGTCCGCGGAGTTATTTTCTTGATGATCTGCTTGGGATCTATTTGGAAGGTCTCCGGGTCAATGTCTGCAAAAACTGGCATGGCACCTTTGTAGAGTATTCCGAAAACCGAAGCACTGAACGTATAGGGAGAGCAGATCACCTCGTCGCCCGGGCCGATATTTGATTGCATCCATGCGGCGCTCAGGGCGTTGGTCCCGTTCACCGTCGTGAGGCAATGCTTCGAACCGTGCATTTCTGCCCATTTTGTTTCAAATTCGGTAACCTTTTTACTACGTGACCAAACCCGGTTACCCATCACTTCGTTCATTCTGGGATTGAACTTTTCAGCATCCCACTGCGGCCAGCTTTGCCATTTCTTGTTGCCTCTAACAGGAGTTCCACCTAAAAGTGCAAGTTTATCTGAAGTTTCTCTCGAATTTCCAAAAACGGGACTGAAACCTGAAACTGCAACTCCTGCAGTAGCGGCTGCTGCCGTACCTATAAAACGGCGACGACTGATATTGTTACTTTTCATATTATTTTTATTAAAAATTACACATTGTTTTTTGATGCTATACAGCTATATAAAAATTTACAATTTTCGATTATTTTGTAAGGTGTGATCAATATCGCTATTACTGGCTGTATCTTTGAATCACATCTATCATTTCGTCTGAAAAATAGGAATATGCAAACAGACAAAACCCACGGTAACCGTACTGTTTTACCATTTTAAGTTGTTGATCAACAATCTCAGCATCCATGGGTACAGTGGTGTCATTTTTCCTGGTATAGAGTTTTAATCCCGGAAATATTCGTTCCGTCATTCCTCCAGGTGTATAAAGTGCTTGTTCATCAAGTATATCTTTCAGTATATCCAACCTGTCGGTATAATTCATCGGGAAAATATAGTCAACAATATTTTCTGACAGGAGATCCCTGCTGTCGCGATAGATACCGCAATATTGCTGGGGTCCGACTCCGGAAGCGGCTGTGACCAGCAATTTCGGATTCGTTTTCTTCACCATCCTGTTCACTTCACGGAATAACTCTTTAAGATGGCTGGCTCGCCAATCGATCCACTCTTTACGTTTTTCACCCATCGGGTCGATACCATTTATTCCGGCCTGTTCCCGGAGCCCGGTAATCGCATCCTTAAAGTAATCCATCACCTGCGGGGAATCACTATACATCAGCTGGAAACCAAACAGTACAACCTTCCCTTTATTCTTTCCGCAGATTGTCACCACAGGATCACCTGTGTCCAATCGGGCAATTACATTCGCCTGCCTGGTAACCAATGAGCTTCCGCCAATTCTAACCTGCATATTATCAATAGATTGACCGAACATAACATTCGAAACCTGAAGGTTTATCCGTTCGGTTTTGAAACCCTTTGTTCCCGATACTCCGGTAAGCCCCGTTAACATCTCATTTGTAAACAAGCTGTTATCAGGAGAGATCCAGATTATATCGCCACCCCTTTTCACATATCTGTCCAGTGCCTGCCCCATTTCAGCGGTCATTTTATTGTAAAAGGAGATGATAAGTAATCCCGGGGTTCTTAATTCGTCAACATTGGCCGGTTTTTCAGAAATATAGGCATATCCAACACCGGTACGGTTAAGGTTACGTTCAATCGTTCCCAATGTAGCCACGTTTGAAGTGATAGCATCGGGACATAACATCCTGACCGGATACCTATCTTCTTCAGGAGGAACAATCCGTTCGGGATAATCAAAAAAATCAAGGGGGTCGAAATGGCAGGTTTCCTTAAAACGATACCTTGCCGTTTCCGAATAATCAAAAGCGGCATTCCAGTAACGGGCATAATCGAGATGAATGCCATCGATGTCATATTCAAGTAATTCTTCTAATACCGACAACAGGTAAGGATTTACATCAGGATGTGCTGCCGATAAGAATACGTGATCATAATTATTGTCAATAAAAGGCTTACTTATCCAGTCCGGTTGCCTGGGTTTAGAATAATAAGTGCAGCTCCACGGTTGAACCATAATTCCAGCTGCATGTGCTTTCTTAATAAGGTAGGCAAGTGGATCATACTCATCATCAGCATTTACTTTTCCAATAAATTTCTTTGATTTGAACCAGACTTCATCTCTTAACATAATGTCGGGCAGAATAGTATTTATACCCGCCTTACGGCATTTTTCAATCAGGTTGTCAACAGTTTCACGGTCTTTGAATCCCGGAGGATCCACCCAAAGGGCACGTGTTTGAAATTGTGGTACATCAGATCCTTTGTTTATAATCCCGGCACAACCCGGAAAAATGATCGAAACCAAAAGAATCTGAATGATTGAAGAGAGGTTTACTTTATGTCGGCACAACCTTTTCTTAATTCTTACCATCATTTCAATCATACTGTAAATATTTATGTGAATAATTTTTATTTTCCCACTAAAGAGGCGACGATCCTATTACATTGAATATCAACATGTATATTCATTTGTTTGCGATAAAAAAGACTTTTCGCGCGGAACTGATAATTTCTTGATCAAATGACGTAAGCCGGAATAGCGACAACTATTTACCGTTTCATAATTTTTAATTGAATACCCATATATGAGATACCTAATTTCAATCTTCAGTCCTAAACCCATTTATATCCACGATATATAAATTGGAGCTATTCCGAACTCACGTCAGTTTAATACAACAACATCAATCGTTCAATCTAATATCCAATAATTATCGGTTACATTAAAATCAAATTCGTAAAAATCGCCGTTAGCATCTAGCCCTAATATTTTATTTCCAACGTTAATTATTTTTACAAATTTACTCCACCCCGTACCAATTTTATTCTTGCTTCCAAACGTTCCGGAAGTTGTGATTGGGATACTCCATAAATAGCCATCCTGGTCAACACATACAAGGTATTGATAATTAAACAGTATAACCGGATCATAAAAAAAACCTTTAGTGACCGTAGTCCCGTTTGAGGAGCCCCATGTTGCATCATTGTTTGCAAACCAGGTACGCAGATCCCCCGTAGTTGGAGCAATTGAATAGAAGAATCCTTTTGCCGGTATGAATTTTATCATGTTAAAGCTGGAACCGAAAGTTTCCGCTCCCGATGGCGTTTTAACAGTAACAAGCCGTCCATCCACAATCCGGTGCATAGACACCAGATTACCTGTATTAACACAGATGAACTTATCGTCATTGTAAAAGAAGAATTCCCTGTAGTTACTCCTTGGCACTAACGATAAGTAAGTTTCGGCTTGAGAGAATGAACCATCTTCATTCAAAGCATATACAATCACGTCGCCATCGGCATTCCATTCATACAGCTTATCCCCGTCACGTTCAAAATATCTGCTGGAGATATTCCCTTTGAGAGATAATTTTTTCCCATTTTCGAATTTAGCAGTGGGGGCTTTAAACGTTTGATAATTGCCATAAACCGTATCCAATCCCTGAGGCAGGAAAAACACATTCCGAAACTGAAATTCTGCTCCATCAGGAAAGTTGGCCAACTCAATTATATCGGTATTCCTTTCAATCTTTACCGTTTTATTGACTCCGTCTTTATCCTTATAATTTATTTGGGAATAGACAACACTATCTCCAGTTATTGCCGGGGATAAGCCTAACTTATATTGTGATAAAGCGAAGTCATACTCTCTCATTGTCAGCTTTCTTTCAAACAGATTGCTGGCAAAATTTTCACCCCAGGCAGTTACAGTAATTGAGGAATACAATGATGATTCCCCCTTACTGTTCTTATTGCGGAACTCATACAGTATTGAACTTTCGGTCAGGTTTTCAATAATAATTGAATCTTTCTGTATACCCGGAGTAGTGCGGACAAAATCTTTAACAATAGAATCGCGCCTCATATTCCAGTAAATAACTGTTTGTTCAATCTTCGGATCAGTGCCGATATACCATGTTATTTTTGCACGGCCAAATCCGGGCTGTACTTTAAGAGAATCCACTTTCCCCAAATAGGCCTTTTCTTCCATACCGGCAAATTCACTCTGAATATCGTTTATGCTGTCGCAGGATATTCCAACAATGAGGATTGCCAGCAGGGTTACCATTAATGTAAGAAGCTTATTCATTTTTTTCATATCTGTTTCGTTTTTTTAATCTTGTGGAATCGATGTATCACCATAAAAAGTTAACTCCGAACAGGAAAAATAGTTACTGGATGGAGGTGGGCTAATAAACGTGATTGATCTGACAAAAATCCTGACATATCGCACAGGTTTTGCTTCTAACGGCACTTCACTCTCAACTCCACTGGCAGATAAAGCATATATATCTGCATTACTGAGTCCACCAGGGACAATATTGCGTCCCAGGTACGTCCAGTCGTCCTTAAACGTCCTGCTTGGAATTTCAGTCATAGGATCAACTGTTTTAATAGCTCCCCAGCGTACACTCAGTGAATCCAGCCAATAAGATTTGTCTGTAAGTAAATCATAATCGATCTCATCAATTCCCCATGCTTCAAAATCTGTAATATTTGCCTGTCCATAAAGAGAATTTATATGATAAGGGTGTCTCACAATACGGCTGAGCTTAACTACTCGTTTCAGATCTATGGTAATGGACAATCCGCTTCCACCTGGATTTGTCAGCCATCCATGCCCTGAAGTATTCACTGTGTTATCCCAAAGCAAGCTCAATTGACGGGTAGAAAGATTCGTGGTATTGTCCCATGGAATATTTGCACGGAAATCGGCATAAGGCTTCGGTATCATTACTTCATAAAGAGGAGTGGTCGTGAATCTTATCGTATCCGAAATGTTCCCCCATTTATCTTCAAACGAAATACCAAAATTAGTTTGTACAGCTTCGTATGGCCTGAAAGCATGTTTATCGTTTTTAAGTGCAGTATAATACATATCTCTAGTTTCCATGATATTGCCTTCATTCTCAACCATCAGCCGCACTCCCAGTTCTGTTTGTTTTGGATTGTACCAGGAACCTATAACACCACCGAAGCCAGGTATCATTTCCCAGGTATTACATGCAATATCGATAAGTGATTCCAATGGTTCGAATTCCACTTCAATAGGTTCAGAGCGTTGCTCATGTTTGTTCACCTTATAAAGTTTGGCTTTCACCTTATTTACTCTGTGAAAACCTTCTATAGTCAGTGAATTATTATATACAGAAGATTTATCGGTGAAAATTTTTCCGTTCCTCTCATATTCTGCCATAATGTACAATATATCCGGATCTTTGGGGATAGTATATGTAATTATTGCACCACCATTAATTGGCGTAACGGTACATTCTGCTAACGGACCAGGATTCCACGGTCCTTTCGGCTCTGACGGGCCTGTATTGACATCGTCGCAGGCAAAGAAAAACAAAGCCGTAAAAATAATAGATATTATAAGATCATATCGTTTCATAAAATAATTTATTTTAATTTCAACATTCTAATGCAACCACTACCAGCCATAGGTTTGTACCAGGTTTGTATTAACCCGTAAATCGTAGTCCCTTAGCGGGTATAAGTAATCTCTGAAAGTTACCTGACGAGCCGGGCCATAGACAAGAGGGACATAAAACTGCTCAGGATTTAAATAGGGATATGACCATCTTGTAGGAGGAAGCGACCAATACTTATCGGCTATTTTCCATCTGCGAACATCCCAGAAACGTTGCCCTTCAAAAGCCAACTCTATTAACCGTTCCCGTTGAATAATCTCGCGCATACCCGATTTGGAACTCGGTTTGTCAGGATTAACAGAGGCATCCATCCATGATGATACAACACTATTTAAACCAGCATTTTCCCTCACTTTATCAATCCAGTAATACACTTCGTTGTCGGGCTGCGCCTTTATTTCATTAAGCGCCTCGCTGTAAAGCAGGTATAGATCCGCAAGGCGAATCAGCGGGAAACGGTAATCCCAGGGATTATAATATTTTCCACTTACACCCTGACTATTTGAAGTCTCAAAAGCAATTATTTTTTTGGGAGAATACATACCGCTAGCCTGATTATTTTGCTGTTGTATTTCTCCATACCTCCATCTCATAAATGGGGAAAATGTTGCTCCACCATTATTTGTGGCAGTGGCAAGCTCCATATATCCCCTGTCGAATACCAAATCCGCATAAAATCGGGGCTCGCGGTTAAAGTGCATCTCTGATGTTATTTCACCTGTAGCAATGTAAAATTCGTGTTTGTCACCAGGTGTTGCACGGCGTACTCCGAATCTCCCGGCATAATTAAAGGTCTTATCTTCGTCCATCGGAATTCCTTTGTTCGTATAAAACAGCTCAACCATATGCCATGATGCATGATAATAATTTGGATAAGAAGGCTGATCTGTAGTGTACATATAGGGCATTAGCATCCTTAACATATTCCCTAAAACGCTGAATCCCAGTCCAGATCCGCCACCTTTACCGTCGGCAAAAGCCTCCTGGGTAGCCCAAATTACTCCTGTATTGCGCTCTAAATCTTCGGTAATAGCTTTTCGGATTGTCATCATCTGCACCAACGTATCGTTCATATTAAATGTTTGCGGCCCTCCGCTGTATTTATTGAAAACATACAACTTCAACCCTGCAAGGTGGCAGGTATCGATTGCGTTTTTAATTGCTTTGGCGGCTCTTTCCCATTTTTTTACATCGTAAGTATCGGAAATCAAATGTTTACCCCGGTTATCAACCCAATCTTTGTAATCGGGATTACCGTTGAACAAAGGGCTAGCAGCCCATGCCAGCACTTTCGCTTTTACCGAAAGGGCAATGGTCTGTGAAATGCGGCCCTGTTCAGTAGCCGGATCCGGAAGTACCAAAGGTAAATCGGGTATAGCCTCATCCAAAAGCCCTACGATATAATCCACACACTCATCCACCGGTTCGCGGTATGCCATCAAGTCTGCGGGAGCAGTTGACAGAGGCAATTCTTTATCAGCTATAACGATAGGCCCGTAGAGCTGCATTAAAAAGAAGTGATAATAGGCTTTCAGAAATTTCACCTCTGCTATCCATCTTGCTCTTTCCATAGATTCGATATCTTTCGGAAGATGAATATTGTTCAGAAAAATATTGCAGTCGCGTATAGCTATGTACAGGTTTTTACCCCCGTTTATTCCCGACCAGTAATTCTGAAATGGATTATTGCTATTTTGCAGCCCATCTGCAATTTGTCCCGCCATTGATTTTTTCGCCCGGGTGTCCATCTCACAAACGAACTCATCTTTGCTGGTAAAATAGGCCGGATAATATAATGGGTCGGTAGGATCTGGCAGGCCGGAGTAGCATGTCCTCAGAAATTTCTCAGCCACGGACCGGTTTGAGAAAGCATGATCGAGCGTTGCCGTATCGTTCGGCACCACTTCCAAAAAATCACAACTTGCAATTCCCAAAAGAAAAAAAGCTGTTATTATTTTTATTAAATTTTTCATTTTACTCGTGAATTAAAAATTAATATTTACTCCAATATTAAACACCCTCTGTATTGGGTATCCCAAACCCTCACCTGCCATTTCGGGATCCCACATCTTAAATTTGGACCAATGCAGCAGGTTACTACCGCTTACATATATACGGAACATATTCACATAGTATTTTTTCGTTAGTTTTGCGGGCAGTGTATATCCTAATTCCGCTGTTTTCAAGCGTACAAAAGCACCGTTACGCAACCACCAGGTACTATTCTGATTATTATTGCTAATCTGTGTTTCTGATAAGCGCGGCCAAAAAGCGTAGATATTCCGGTTATTTTCCGACCAATGATCTTCGGCAATATATGACAATAGTGCCCGTTGCCCTCTGTTAAGGAATGGTGTAATTTTTGAAGGTTCTATAAAAAATGAAGAACGTGCTGAACCCTGGAAAAAACATGAGAAATCGAATGCTTTATAACCCATGGAAAACCCTGCTCCGTAAATGATTTCCGGTACAGTCGGATATCCAATGGGCACCATGTCATCCGTTGTTATTTGTCCATCGTTGTTTATATCCTTGTATTTGATGTCACCGGCCATATAAACTCCAAAAGTCTGTTTAGGGGAGTTGTTCACATCTTCTTCATCGATAAAAAGTCGTTCTGCAATGTATCCTCTTGGTTGATTTATTTTATATCCAATGTACGATTTCCACGGAACATCGCTATAATCCGGTTCTTCGTATTCTTTAAATTTGCTTGATGCATAGGTGAAATTACTGTTTACCACTGTCCAGAAATCTTTATTGAAGTTTTTCTGATATTTCAGCTCCACTTCAAATCCATGTCCTTTTGCAACACCCACGTTTGCCTGTGGCACTGCACGGAGCCCCATTGTTGTTGGAATATCTGTGCGGGTTTGCAAAATATTTTCACGGGTTTCTGTAAAGTAATCAGTCAGAAGAGTAAGATCATTGAATAAACCGAGTTCTATTCCCAGATTGGTTTTTTTGGCAATTTCCCAGGTTATCTGATCGTTGGCATACCTGCCTATTGTTATACCCGATCTGTAGGCCCTGTCCATACCAAACCAGTAACCGGTACCAGACATATCAATTTGAGACAAATAAAAAAAGCGGTCATAGTTTGAACCTATCTGGTCGTTACCCACCTTACCGTATGTAGCTTTCAGTTTCAATGTGGTAATAATATCTTTGGTAGCAGACATGAACTCTTCATTGCTTACCATCCAGCCGCCTCCGACAGAAGGGAAAAACCCGTAACGGTTGTTTTGGGCAAAACGCTCGCTACCATTATAGCCGAAGTTCAACTCTATAAAATAGCGGCTATCGTATCCATATGCCAACCTTCCGGCTGTGGAGATATTCCTCCTGGGCAAAGATGCCTGAAGCTTGTCGGAAACACGAGCATCAATACTGATAACCCCGGTTTCTGATCTTAACGTCCCTACTAATACCGCGTTAATATCGTGTATCTCATTTATTTTCTTGTTGTATCCCAACCTAAGCTCACCATATTGGGTAGAGGTTACCGTTCTTTTGCCCTCGCTATAAGTCAGGTATTCCGTACCTGAATCCGGATTAAGCGGGAATAATTTATAAGAGCCGTCCAGTGTTGTAGCAGGAGTATAATAGAACGGGGAATAGGTACGTCTAATATCATAATATGAATCTCGTTTTGTATTATACATCCCCTTGGCAAACAATCCATCCAATAGTCCGGTAAATTTATGTTCAATTTCCAACTGCAGCAACATCATAGATTTACTATCCTCTATGTATCCGCTAACAATCTCAGCATAAGGATTGATAAATGATCCGAGTTCGCTGCCCATACCAAAGAGAAGGTGTTTTGTTTCCATATTTGCTTCATCTTTGGGATAATATGGCAGGAATTCTACAGGTGTGGCATTGCGTGCCAAGTGAAAAGTATAAATCCCGCCAGATACCTCCTTGCCGTCTATCCAACCGGGCCTAGGGCCGCTTGTATCATCGAACGATCCGTAGGCACGCACAATTCCACTTGTGGTGGGTGAAAACTTGATAGTCACGTTGGAGCGAACCTGAAAACGATTAACATCAATATTGTTATTCACCATGTTTTCCTTACTTTCCTTAATAATTCCGGTGTCGTGCTGGTAATTTGCAGCAAGATAATATTGCACTGCTTTTCCACCACCGGTTATATTAAGGTTTACCCTCTGATTTGATGTACGGTCTTTAATAAGGTAATCGTACCAATTTACTGAAGGATACATAATGGGATCAATACCCAGTTCGGTATTTCGTATTTTGTTTGAAGAATAGGGAAGTGCCACCATGGGGTCTCTTGTCCTTACCGCTTCGTTACGAAGTTTCATGTAAGTAACAGGGTCGGCAATATCAACAAGTTCTGTATTACCTGAGGATGATAATTCAGCCCTGATATTCACTGAAATCTTATCGGGCGAACCTTCTTTGGTTGTAACCAGGATAACCCCGTTTGCACCGCGCGCACCATACAGAGCAGCGGCATTTGCGTCTTTCATTATAGAGAACGACGAGATGTCGTCTACGTTTATTCGTGCCAGATCAGTGGAGCTCATTTCAATTCCGTCAATCAATATTAACGGGTCTTTTTTCCCGTAAGTACTAAATGTGGTAACACCCCTAATAAAAAACTCAGCATTGTCCAATCCTGGCTCACCCGAACGTTGGTATGCGATAATTCCCGCCATTCTACCAGCAAAAGCTGTCGTAATGTTGCTTGATGGTACTCTTAATTCACCGGGTGTAACTGTCGATATAGAGCTGATCACACTCTCTTTCTTTTGTTTACCGAAAGCAACCACCTGCACCTCATCCAATGTGAGGATATCTTCTTTCAGGGTGACGGTTACGCCGTTAATTTCTCCGGCGAGCTGTTCCTGAGGAAGAAACCCGACATAGGTGTAGACCAGAGTCTCCTTTGCACCACATTCAATGGAATATTTCCCTTCCGCATCAGTTGCAACTCCCACTCCTTTTCTTTCCTTCACCGATATAGCAACCCCGGGTAAAGGGAATCCATCCTGATCAACCACACGCCCGGAAATTTTCACTCGTTGTTGTGCCACATCCCGTGCAAATTTAGTTTCAATGATTGTTGCTTTTTCTTTGAAACCTTTTGACTCTTTGCCGTCCGAAGTGACGTTACCTGCAGCAAAAAGTGGACTTAAGATCATCATAACAATTACGATGAAAAATAAATTTAACGTTCTTTTCCCTTTCATCTGTTTTGGATTTACTTTTTTAATCATTTAAATCTTTTATCGAATACTCACTGCTTTTCCTTATTTACAGATAGTTACCACTTGAAAAGTTAACAACCAACAAGGATTATTTCAAAAACACAATTATGTAATATCATATAATATGCAAAGTAAAATTAAAATAAATGCATAAATCTTATATTTACGTAAACCAATCCTCAAAAAGCGTTAAGTAATTGGTGATTTTTTTTGGGGGGCAATATTTTTTCCTGAAATTATATACCCTTGATTTATTATTTACAGGATTTTTTTAATGCTGTATTCTTCAATACATTTTTCCATTCCCTAATACCTGGTGAGCGGGGAAATTGATGAGCTCTAAGCCAATCGCCCTGTATATTGTACCGCAGCGATTCTCCAGGATTGTATCGAAGCACCACCCGGCGTTCTTCCGGTTGTTTGTCTAAAAAAAGATACCTGTCGGAAGGGAAAATAATCCCTATTCCTATCCAGCCGATCTCCGGGTCTTGAAACCCCCAGCTACCCATCACCCCAGCTTCCCTGTCACAGAAGAAGCCTTCGGTGCCCAATGTGGTTAAGGTAAGACCAATAGCTAAGGTCCGCCCTCTTTCGCCTCCTTCGACAAAAATCTCAATGGGAGAGTCTTTTCTTCCGGCAATGGCGGAAGGGCGGATATAGACTGTATATGGACTATCTGCGGGCCCAACATTTTCAGCTACAAACTCTAAGGTAACCGTATCAGTGGTTTTTTTTAATAGCCGTGCCGTAAACACCGGGTCTCCGGTTTCTTTCTCGTTCCTTACAGGGTAGGCAACTCCATCAACATACAAAACCAATCCCCCGCATCCGCCTGTTTTTCCGACATGCAGAATATCCATTCCCCAACCGTTTGTATCTTTGTGATAATTGCCGCTTTTTGAGATATTCTTATATATCAATGTATCAGTTCGCTTTCCAAACAGGTCAAAGTGTCCGTCATAACAACGAAAAGCAGCTTTCTCAGACTCCCATCCCCAGTTCGGGGGAAACCACGTATTATCCCATGCAACCCCATTTTTATCAGGTAGAGCCCTTAATCCTGCCACCCAGGAAGAGTAATCTTGCACGGTATTTTGCAGCTTAAACTCCTCCCGTATCAGCTGTATCATTTTCTTAAAATCCCCTTTTGTCCGCTCCGCATCTATTTTTTTCCAAAAGTCTCTCTTTTTATATTGCTTTTTCAGATTAAACATCCTCCGATCTGCAGCAATCCTCAGGTAATAAAGCATGGATTCATCGCTGTTAACAAGGCGTTCGGACAGATTTTTCGAAAGGATATCGTTCTGTATTCTTTTTTCTATCATATTCCACACCTCGTCCTGTTCCAATCCAGGCTTTAGAGATCTCAATGCACCTATCAACATATTGTTCAGCAAATAGAGTTGTGAGGGGAAATCAGCAACTACAGGTGAATAGACAGGACCAAGCTCTTCAAAACGCCACCGGACAGACTTTACCTCTGACACATCAAACTGCCAGCTGTCATCAAACCTGCCATCTCCATTGATATCGACTTCTACTTTATCCAAAAACCCATCATTATTGGTATCCGTCCACAAATAATACATATCTTCTTTGTTGTCGTAGTCATAATCAACTCTCAGCCATGTCTTGTCGCTGTTTTTGATATGAAGCCGACCTTCGGCAGGATTGAAATAAAACTCATTTGGCAGGGATGGCTTTGTCAATACCTGATAGCGTTTGTTGTATGGGCCACAATCGGGGCCTCCGATAACAGGAAATTCAAATCCCTTTTCGGTAGAGGGCGCTGCAATAATTCCCTCCCATCTCTCAATATCGGTACGCTTACCGTCCCAGGCTTTATTCAAATCATTTTCGTCCCAGGTCATTAAAACTTTCGACCATTTTATATCGGAGAAAAAAGAAATTGCCTCACTTCGTTTTAATACTAGGTGCGAAGGTATATCCCTGATAACAATGGTTTCACTTTGCTTTTTCTCTACACGCAAAATATTGCCCACCTCACTGTGTTCATCGGAAGCCCATGTGGTTACTCTATTTCCAATTTCCAGCCCGGGAGCGTATGCGGATAAGGAAACGTCGAAATCTCTGGGGTTGACGACGGTTGCATCGTTATCCAGGTCAAAGCTCCATCGTATAGTATGCACCACGTCTTCCTGCCCTGACACCCGTAGCACCTCCTCCGTAATGCCATCTCCATCAAGATCATAAAATAGGAACGGATTTTCAAAGAAAGGTGTCCAATATTTTTCACCGGGTTTTATATAAAAAGCAAAGAATGTTTCGTCTCCACCGAAATGAGTGTTGTTTTGACATGGGTTTTGATAATAGTAGTAATCAACATCGTACCACAACAAATTATCATCTCCGTCATCGCGGCCCCACCAGGCCCTTAAACCATACCTGGCATCATAAAAGAACATTGACATAAGGTCAACATCACGATCGCCATCTATATCTTCGTAATCAACAACTGCATCTACCTGCCCATCTGCATTCCAGTCTGCCAAATATAGATCACTGTCCAGATCAGGTTCACCGCCCATCTCCAAATCACCATCTTCATCAATAACACGAACCAATATGGGCCGTTTACTTTCGTTATGACGGGGATCAATATCAATAAACCACACTTCCTCCGGCTTTCCATCACAGTCATGATCTATGTAGTAACGTTTTCCGTGCGTATCAGAAAGTACTTTTTGCACTATCACCTGGTCGAACTTTGCCAGATCTCCAAAAACCCATTCAAAAGCCAATTGTTTTTTCTCTTTCTCTGTCAGATTTGCTGCCTGAACATCAGTAAGCAGGAAACACAAAATAGCTCCAAATAAAGCTGTTTTCATATTTTTAGATAAATTTAATAGCTTGTCCGGACGTTTGAAAAGGATTGGCATGGAAATCTTTTTCTTTAACGTGGCTTAACAATTATTCTCCGGGTTCAAATGTACATCAATGGTTACTCCCCTGTATTGATTGCTGATTAATTCTTATTTACCACAGCTATCGACATAAATGTTTTCGAAAGCAAACAAAATGTTTTTTATTTAAGCAACCCATTTCTCAAGATACGCAAAGATCGCACGTTGAAGCATCTTAACGTCTGTTGAGCTTTTTTCGTCTCAGCTCCTGCTACGGATCACCTCTGAAACCTGATCAATGGCATCGGTGTGTTTTTGTTGACAGGCGGGAAGAGTTGGCCTCCATACGGTCTGCATAAACCCTTTGAGCCTCTCTGGCGCTATTTTTTTTCACAATATTTGACTGTTTCTCTGAAATTAATATCGTTACTGTGGTTGCTGCCAGTCGGCACCTGATCAAAACCGTGCTCTTCAAGCTGATCGTATATTCTTACATATTTTTCATGCAAAGGGTTGGCAAACTTTTCAAACTGTGTCCCATAATACCAGTTGCTCTGGAGAACCGACTTTGGCATCTTTTTAAAGAATTCATCCGGGAAACTCCATGCATAGTCAGACCAGATCCAGGGGCGTACGTTTTGTGTTTCAACCAGTTCTGTCAGATAATAGAAATCATGCCACCAAAGGTCGCCCTGCCTAACCACCACATTCTGATGCGTCCTCTGATTGTCAGCGGTTTCCTCGTCCATGCCGAGGTGGAAAAAACGGGGTTTATCAAACAGGTCGATAACTTCATTAATCAGGTTGGAACATACATGATAATAAGTATCGGAGGATACCATTCTCTGATAGGGCCCTAACCACGCTTTGTGCCCAGTTGAAAAGTTTAGTTTGGGTATGGGTTCCAACCCAAGCCCACGAATAATCTTTAATTCTTTCTTCAATTGGGATGTGCTCCATGCACCATTGACAGCAATTTCAGGATGGCTGTCGTATTTTACACCATCTCCCAAATCGATTATAACCATATTCATGCCCTTATCGGCCATTCTGATTAATAGACTGTTCCACATCTTTTTATCGAATGTAAGGTCGGGATGATATTTATGAGCCCAAAGATAAGCCTCCCTGCAATCATTACCTTTGAATACAGTGTCCTGATAGGGCGAAGGGGTATGATCCTCCCACATATTGTAACTCAAATGTAGCAGATTTGCCCAGATAAACTCCTCTTTCTTTCTTTTGGCAGGTTGCGCAAAAGCAGATCCTGCCAAATTGGCCATCAGACCCGCAGCAGCTATGCTCTGAATAAATTCTCTTCTTTTTATCATTTTGGAAATTGTTTAAATTGTAGTTGTGTTCACAACTGTTTATCTCTTACTCAAGTTTCGCATATATAAATTAAAACATTGTCAGCAGTGCCTCGGCATCCATTTCAACCCTGTTTACTGAGAGAATATTGATTTCCACATTCTCCAGCATGTAAAAATCGAGTTTATCGGCAATAATGTCATCTTTCATATTTATCCAGTCCCTCTTGCCCAACAATTCACATTAGCTCATAAAAAATGTTTATGATAAGTGGTACCGGTGGAATACAAAGAGCGTTCTGGTTTTTTAAGTAAACTTGTCAGTTCTAACCGAAACACATGCGAAAGTCATAGATCAACATATTTCCAGACGGAACAAGTTATGATATCTAATGAGATGATGTGTACTCATTGTACCATTTCTTTGCTTTTCCTGCCAATTCTATGGCGTTTAGTATATGCGTTCTGTTCTCCTCGGTAGTGAATCTCCATGACGATTGGATGAAACCCAGAAGCTTCTCATCAGATATATTCTTTGTGCAAAACTTCACATTATTCATAAAGTTTTCATCGGTACCTTCATAATAGTTACTACCACCGGGCACCTGTTCATAACCGAGCTCGTTAAGCGTTTGGTAAGCCTTGATAGAGGGATTGTTTTCGGGATTAAAATTGTTTCTGTTATACCAGTTGCTCTGCAACACCGATTTGGGCATCATTTTCGCAAATTCATCCGGATATTTCCTGATATAATCCTGCCAGACCCATGGACGGGATCCATTTTTAAACACCTCTCCAATTAAAAAATAAAAATCGCCCCAATACTGCTTGTTCTGTCTGATTGAGATGGAATCGAAGGTTAGATGATTGGGTTCATACTCTTCATCCATACCCAGATGAAAAAAATCAGGCTTTTCAAAATGGTAGCATATCTCAGCTATAAGATCCTTGCATACCTGATAATAAGCGTCTGAAGATACCATTTTGCTATAGGGCCCCAACCATGAATCGTGATAGGTGGAAAAATTCAACTTCGGAATTGGACGAAGCCCCATCTTGCGAATTTTAACCAGTTCCTCTTGCAGCTTTTCGGTTGACCAGGCACCCTTTACAGCTATTTCAGGATGACTCCGGTATTGCACAGCATCACCCAGATCAATCACTACCGTATCCATTCCTGCAGCTGTCATACTCTCCAAGGCTTCATTCCAGAGAGATTCGTTCCATTGCAGATCATAATAATAGGCCCTCCACATGTTTACGCTCAGATGCATCAGGCATGCCCACATTTTATTTTTCGCGCCAGATTGCATACTTGCAACAGTCAAAGACTTTGGATTGGAAAAAAGCAATTTAGGTGAGCCGGCAACAGCACCTATTGCTGCCAGATTGCGTAAAAAATCTCTTCTTGTTGTCATCTTCTTATCATTTATGATTGAGTAAATTTTTCATTGACTGCATCAAAACATCACCTGCTCCGGGGAAAACGCCCGACACCTCAACTTCATAGCCACCCTGTTTATAAGCTTCCCGGGGAGCTATATATCCCGGTCCATAATCTCCATAAGCGGCAACAGTCACGAACAAATCGGGACGTACATTTTTAGCAAACAGTTGAAATTCCACAAAGCACTCTCCTGGAAGTCCAATCATTCTAGCTTTACCTATCTTCAAGCAAGTGATATTAATTTCTCCTCCATTCCTGTATCGTTGAATATATGCAACTGCAGGAACAATTGAAGCAAGTGTCTCTTTATCTTTGGAATTCTCCCATCTTTTTATCTCTTCAAGACTCTTGTCAGAAGGGTACAGACGTACCGGCTGAACCAGCCACTCGACCGATGCTGCCGAAACAGCTTCTTTCTCTGTAGCTTCCCAGGCTCTTTTCATACCATCTGCCAGGCGTTGAGCGAGGATCCACCTGTTTATCCTGGAGCCGTCGTTATATTTTCCTGCAGCAATATTACCGCCGGCTCCGTTAAAATGGATATGCAAAGCATCAGGGACCTCCAGCTGCCTGAGAAAGCGGGCTATTCCGGGAAAATCGGGATTAGCAATACCGGTACGGTAATAACTTTGCGGATGAGTTGCATAAAAGCTTAGGACAGCCACCGGCTTTTCGTTATCCCAGAAACTGATCAGAGAGACCAGGGGATCTATCAAACCCTCGGGTTCTTCCCTCAGCTTTATATTTCCGCAGGCTGAAAAACGAGAAGCCTTGACAAGTGAATCGCTCCCAAAAATACGACGATTGGAAGCAACCTGGGAGACTTCAGACTTTCCAAGACCGATATGCGTAACTGTGAAAAATTTCTTTAATGATTCTTTAACGGCTTCTGCCAATTTATTCATCAGTTTCCGGTCATATTCACTTTCATATCCACCGGGATCAAGGCCAGCTTCAATCAACAACTTCTCCGCGCCAAAATCTGAACGTGGAGCATCGTGTTGATGAAGAGTGTGCAAAGCGACTCTGTCGGGGGTAGTTCCGGCTGCTTCAGCCAATGCTTCTCTGAATGCAACATGGCTTTCATTAGCAATACCAATCCAGTCAACTGCACATAAGACAACAGGTTTTCCTGATCCCATTATCACGATTCCGCGGGCACGGAGTCCCAGATCCCAGCTATTGTTCATTACACCATAAGCCAGTGCTGTACCAACAGGAGGTGTAGCATCGAGGTCGAAAACAGATATTTTTAAAGAGGTGTCGGCAGGGGATATTTGATTTTCAGCCTTTACTACATGAGAAATCAAGATTAAAGACAGAAGCATAAATACGTATCTCAAGCTTTTGCGAAGTATCATAATATTTACATTAAAAAATTATTTATTCAAGTAGACTCATCTGTTTAATTATTGTATATCATAACCTGTGAACATTCGATGAAATCTATTGGAGTCCACGATTTTCATTTTATCAAAGTTCGTTATGATAAACCATATAATACTTTAAAATTACGCAAATCATCTTTCAAAAAGCGCAAATGCGAGAAAATATCTGTAAATTGTTTTGTTGTTCTGAAATTCAATAAATATCTTTATGCTTAACATTATTGATTGAAATAACAAAGCGATAAATTATCATATCATAAATCACTGAAAATCTAAAATATGAACTATCTCATAGGTGTCGATATCGGAGGGACAACCATCAAAGGAGGGTTAATAAAAGGTAAGGATCTGATCAGGCAGATTGTACGTGATACAAAAGCCTCTGAGGGGGGAGAGACAACACTGAACGTTTTAAAGGATGTGATCCGCCAGCTAACGACGGTAGATACCACAGCAATAGGTATTGGGGTACCTAGTGTTGTCGATAGCGAACAGGGAATAGTATATCATGTTCAGAATATAAGAAACTGGGATGAGGTCCATCTGAAATCAATTCTTAAAAAGGAGTTTGATTTGCCCGTTTATATCAACAACGATGCCAACTGCTTTGCCATGGGTGAACGTATCTATGGTTTGGGACAAGATTACGAAAATTTTGTGGGAATAACGTTAGGGACCGGTGTTGGGGGTGGAATAATCCAAAAAGGCCAACTACTGGCCGATGCCAATTGCGGTTCAGGTGAATTTGGAGAAATGCCTTATCTGGATGGTAAACTGGAAGAATATTGCGGTAGCTTTTTCTTCTCAAAATATAACAGCACTGGTTATGAAATTATGCAGAGAGTGGAGACGGGCGACAAAGAGGCCACAGAAATCATGAACGAATATTCAATGCACCTAGCCGTACTGGTGAAGATGATTGTTCTCTCCGTTGACCCACAGGCAATTATTTTTGGCGGTGCAATCTCCAAATCATTCCATCTTTTTGAAATGAAGATGGTCGAAAACCTGAAAGACTTCCCTTTTCCAAACTCTATCAGAAAATTAAAGATTTTACGTTCGCAGCTGCAGGACATCGGCATCTTAGGTGCTTCTGCCCTCTGTTATTGATATCATCCTCATATCAACAAATCCTAAAAAGCTGGAACAATCTATCTTTCATTCATACTTGCTTATAGTAGCCGAAAATTTCAGGAAATAAAAATTCCGCCGGGATTTTTCGTGCGTCAATATCACTAATACCCGGCGGAAGGAAAGAATGAGAGAATTTACAAATGGAATATTATTACAGCTTCATTTCCCAACCTTTTTGATATTTCCTGCTCCATAATTTGGAGGCGGCTGGATTATCTAGGATATGAGCATTTAAAGCATCTGTTCTGAATGTAGTTTTTGTGCGCTGGGCAATATTTCCCAAATGTGCCAGTGTTGTGCTGATACATCCCACATTGATATCGGCATTTAACGGAGAGCCTTTTCTGATGCCGTCAAGAAAGTTGGAAAAATGGAACGAATCCAGTTGCTGTGTGGGATTTATAGTATCACCTGCCTTGAAACTCATTTCACTGGTTACATTTTCAACAAGCTCATTTTTAAGATCATATACTTTATAGGCGTTACCTCCTCCAATGACCAAAGTGCCAGATTCGCCGTAGAATGCGCAACCTACCGAAGAGTCTTCAATATTGCGGCCGTTGCAACTCCGGCCTTCCCATGTGATCAGCTTGTTGCCTCCAAATTCGAGGTTCACGATCTGTGTATCCGGAAATTCCCAGTCATCGCTATAAAGGTATCTGCCTCCTGAGGAATCAACATGGGTAGGATAGGTTAAATCCATACCCCAGCGGAGAATATCAAGAAAATGTACGCCATTGTTGCCGGCTTCACCGGTACCCCAATTATAGAACCAGTGCCAGTTATAGTGGAGATAGTTGTCTTTGTAGCTGGCTACTCTCGGTGCCGGCCCCTGCCACAGTTCCCAGTCGAGCCAATCAGGTATGGCAGTAATATTTCCTGTACCTATCGACGGCCTGTTGTTTGCGTACCAGGCTTTACCGAAATAAACCTTACCTATGATGCCATCTCTTATTTCCTGTACCGCTTTAATAACATTAGGCCACGATCTACGCTGCATACCGGTTGCTGCAACAATGTTGTATTTCTTCACAGCCTGCATTAGTATTTCATCTTCTGCAGGATTATGACTCGTAGGCTTCTCCAAGTACACATGTTTCCCGGCTTTCATTGCCATCAAGGCGGCCGGTGCGTGCCAATGTTCGGGCGTGGCAATGATAACAGCATCCAGATCCTTGCGTTCAAGCAACCTTCTTAAATCTTTCTCTCCTATTGGTGTATTGCCTGCAATATTTTTTACATTGGCAATACATTTTTCCATAGCACGTTTATCTACGTCGCAAACATAAGCTATCTCACACCCTTTTTCCCTTGCGAAACCTCCTGCCAATGCATTTCCACGCGAGTTTACACCTATGGCACCCATTTTTATTTTATCATTGGCACCGGCAATGTTTTTATAGCTCTTTGCACTAAAACCAGGCAATATTCCTCCTACAGATACTGCAGCTGTTCCGATTGCTACATTTTTAATAAATCCTCTTCTTGTAGTCATAGTATTTGTTTGTATAAATCAACGTTCAATTAAATCAAGATATCCCTATTCACATATTCAGGACAAATATGTTTTCTTGAATTTAATCCTGTTTTTAACCGCCAATGAAAAGCATCAGACGCTTCTTTTTTGTTAGCAGAGCATAACTCAAAAGTTCAATCGACGGTATATTAAGAGTAAACACATCTTCTGCCTATTGATTATTGAAAAAACTCAAAATTAACCGTGCTTCAGCTTCAAACTAGCGAAATATTTCAATAAAGGACAAACATATAAAAATAAACTGTTCCTACTTTTACTTTTTACGTATAATTATCATCAAAAAACGCAAATAAGAGTATTGTGCCAACTACAATCGGTATTTTTCAGTTCAAGATATGAAATAGTATCATTCCTATAAGCGCTCACTTCCTATTTTTTCTCCTACAACTTTAATTAACTGGAGGTCATCCTCATAGGCATCTTGAAACAATTGCCAGATCATTACTCCCGCAAAGTCGTTATCCAGGACATACATGCATTTTCTGCCAATGGTTATTCTGCCGTTATAATATGTTTTACTTACGTTATCTTTATCAGCTATATCTGTGGCAGTCAAATTGTATTTCCCGTCAAAGGCGCTAATTACTCCATGAAAACGAATGCTACGAACTGCATCTGGTTGCACTCCTTCGTCCCATGTGTATCCATAGAATGGAAGCCCTCCGATAATTTTGTTTTTAGGTGTTCCATATTGGTTAACCCAATAATTCAAATCACTGACAAAATGATCATACGAAGCATGCTGTACCGGTGTGGATGTAAATGAATCGTGATCGTAACTCATAACATTGATGTAATCAAAATAGCGTTGCCAATCTGAAGAGTAGTTCAACCAGTTGCTCACCACTGCGCATGTCATAAGCATATTCTCATCTTTCAATTCACGCAACTTTCCCGATAAGTTTTATATAGGTTTTTTAAACAAAACCATTAAAAACACCGCGGGGGGGTTGCCAAGCGGTTAGGGGTGCGCCCCCAAAAAGAGTGTCAACCGGCAACATAATTTAATAAAAAAGGAGATCGAAGTCTCCTTAAAATTAACTATCATGTTGCTTATGAAATACAAACGGTTAACTTCGGAACATAGATACGTAATTTATTTGGGTATGAAAAATGGTGATACCCGGAAAACCATTGCAAACTTGATAGGTGTCAGCCCTTACACGGTGTCCAGGGAAGTAAGACGTAACAAAAAAAAGAATGGAGGCTACTCATGGCGTTTGGCACAGGAGATGGCTGATGAGAGGAAGGAGCGTCTGCCCGGGAACAGGGCTACCCCGGAATGGATCAAACAGAAAGTGTTCCGCCACGTTCGCAACGATTGGTCACCCAAACAGATTAGTGGATTTTTAAAGAAACAAGGGGAGAAATTCCAAGGAGGTTATAAAGGAGTATCTCCAAGTGAATACAGAAAAGAGATGGTGAATAAGCAATGAGTCTGCTCTTACTTCCGCATATATATAACATTAGAAAGTACTGTTGAGCCCACTTTAACAAGTCGTTTTGTAAAATATGATATTTGATTTTCAAGTGATTATGATGTCAAATCTTCTAATTTGAGACTTTTTCAAGCAGACTCACTGTTTAATTAATTGTCATTTGACTCTATCAGTCGTTGAATATCTTTACGGTGACCATATACGACAATTACATCATCGTGATTAAGAATACTTTCTGCAGTAATAATATCTCCGGTTTTTAATATGGTAGTGGGTACTCCCAATTTATTGATAACATTTATCTGTTTCAGCTTTGTAAGCACAATCACGTTGTATTTTTTGTTAAATTCAATTTCTTTCAACGACTTACCTATCAATCGCTTCGGTACGTGCATTTCCACAATGTTAAAATCTTTGGTCACTTCAAAAAGATCAACATAAGCGGTCGCCGACAACTTCAATGCCCATCGTTCGGCAGTCTCAATTTCGGGACGAATAATCTCATTAATTCCCATAGCTTCCAGAATATTTTCCTGCAAAGGAGATACTGAGCGGCTAATAATGCGTTTAACGTTCATCTTTTTCAGTAAAGCCGTAGTCATTAGGTTATCACCTTCGCTTGACCCAATACAAACTATTGCAACGTCGGCATTTTCAAGTGGCAGGTTTTTAATTGCCAGCGTATCTTTGCAGTTCAAACAAATAGCATGGGTAACGCGATCTTTTATTAGTTCCACCAATCGCATATTGCTATCAACCGCCACTACCTGGTGCCCGATATTCGTAAGTTTTTCGGCCAATGCCGAACCAAAATGGCCTAATCCTATAATAATGAATTTCATATGTTTTTATCTTTAAAACTAGTTTATTAACAGATCTTCTCTCGGAAAGTAGTAATAAGAGCCGGAAGAACGTTTAAAAATTGCCATCAAAAACGTAAACATTGTAACGCGCCCGAGAAACATAGTTATTACAATAACAATTTTACTTGCATCTGCCAGAGTTGGAGTAATTCCTCTACTCAGGCCAACAGTTCCGTATGCCGATACTACTTCAAAAACAACATTAATCACCCTCTGCTGCGGTTCAATCAGCAAAATGACAAGAGTAGAAATGCCGATTACTAACAGCGAAAGAAAAATGATGGCAAAAGCTTTGTTCATTGTCCCCTGGTTAATTTCTCTGCCAAACACATTGCTACGGCGTCCGCGTATTAAATTTACCACATTTATTACAGCTAGTGCGAAAGTGCTAGTTTTTATTCCTCCGCCAGTAGATGCCGGTGAGGCACCTATCCACATCAATAAAACAATAAACAAAGTTGTCGGCATTAGTATTTCTGCCGTGTTTACTGAATTAAATCCGGCAGTACGTGGTGTAACAGCCCCAAAAAACGATGTTACACATTTTCCCCATAATGTCTTATGCTCAGCCAATGTATTGCTATACTCCAAAAACAATAAAATAATGGTCCCTGAAATTATTAAAACTAAAGTAGTTGTCAGAATAATTTTTGTGCTCAGGCTAAGTACCCACGATTTATAAATATCACGTTTCTTAAGAAAAAATTTTTCAATCAGACTTTTAGTTTTATACCTCAAAAACTGAAGCGAATTAAACAGAATTGGAAATCCTATACCCCCCAAAATAATTAAAAATGCCAGGGTGAGTAAAACAGAATAGTTGAAACGGAAAGGTTCTTCATACAAATTATTCGAAAGCGTTGAAAATCCTGCATTACAAAAAGATGAAACAGCATGGAAAACCGAAAAAAAAAGGCGTTCACCGGACTCAGGAATAACTGTTGAACCTGTTGAAAAAAAAAGTATTAAAGTCCCGATTGATTCGATACTGAAAGTAACCAAAATAATATTCCGTAGGGTACGAAATGCATTGTCAAATTTATCAACAGCAGTTGTTTCAGCAATAATCACCTGACTTTTAAACGAAGCCTGTCCGGTAAAAAAACGGCTGAAATAATTTGTAAAAGTCATAATCCCCAATCCCCCCACCTGAATTAACATCATAATAACCACTTGCCCAAAGCGAGTAAAGTACACGCCGGTATCTTGAACCGTAAGCCCCGTTACGCATACAGCGCTGGTTGAAGTAAATAGCGCATCAACATAAGCTATATCGTTATTAGATGCATTGGGCAGCATCAACAGAAGGCTCCCTATGAAAATAGTTGTCATAAAACTGACAATGAAAATTATTGCCGGATTAAACGACTTGTTACGAAAGCGGAACCGTATATTATAAATTTCTCTAAAAAAGACAATAAACAAACCGATATATGTCCACATATTATTCCACTCAAACACAGATGAGGTTGTAAAATAACGCACCGCATTTAAAACAAGAGTGTAAAAAAGGATAAAGATTAAGATCCAATCTGTTATAAGCCCTACAATACCATATGCATTTGTTTTGTAAACAGTTCTGAAAAGAATAGATAAAAAACCGGTTAAAAGCGTAAGGTTGAAGAAGATAAAAACAAAATTATCCCATGTGTTTTCATACGGAAAGCCCAATTCGAAGACAGCTAAAAAAAATGATATGGTACCAATGACAAAAGATGTCCTGCTGACAACTTTAAGCATTTTCTGTATAGTGAATTTATTTTGCATTGCTGTCTGTTTTAGAGGCAAAGTTTCGTATCGTAAGTCGTTACCGGATCAATACTTTTTTCACTACTGAAAGACTGAAAAACATGAAAGGAGTGCTTCCTTGCAGTTTCGCTCAAATGTTTTATTCCTGTTATTTACTTTCAATAAATAAAACATGGTAAAGATATAGAAAAAGTTTTACAGTCAGTCAAATTGATGAAATACGTTTCAATAATTTATTTATGTAGCTGATAGCAGCAAATATCTTCAATAATTTAATACTTAAAAATCTCATTTAAAATTCCCAACTCAAATTAATAGTTTTCAAAGCGGAATTTCTCTTTTTTTCGAGAGATACCGTTTTATTTTCTTTTCATCTTCACTGTTTCTTGCACGTTTAACGTGTTGATTTACTTTTTATGGTGGCATTTTTATATATATTAACATTATCACTCTTCCAAGGCATGGCAATTCCTTGTCATAAACCCTTTTACGACACGAAAGATGGCGATGGACGATTAAGTGAAAATCCGTCATCCGGTCATCGTTGTCGTTATTCGCTGCTCAAAATCACGCCACCCCGCTTTTCGGTAATACTCCTTAGGCATTTTTACCGTGACCTGCCTGCCGGATTTCACCACTTTACCCGGCACTCGGATAAACCATTCTCGGAAGGTAGAGTGCTCTTGGCGCCAAACCCAAAAGTCGCCCCGGTATCGCATGAGCACCGATAAACTGTAGGCAAATGACGAAAGTTGCCAAAGAATATCGTTTACCCAAAAATCATGCGTGATGGTTTTTCCCGCACAAAGCGAGTTTTTTGGTTTGCTCGATCCAATTCTCACTCTCTGATCGGGATCCATAAAGGGTATGGAGCTGCAAGGCATCCAATCCTTTCAGGTTCGAGCAATAGCAAAAGTACTCATACTCGGGTACAAATTGTTTTTTCGCCAAAATAATCGACTTCAACCATTTGCTTTATGATGCGCACGGCATAAAACATGCGGGGATTCCTCCAACCGCTACATTGATGTATAAACCGGCAGGTCGCCGTCCGTGGGTCAACCGGTTGCCATGTCTGCCCGGCAAGCAAATCTTTCAGGTTTTTCAGCTTTACTTTCACCAAATATTCATGTTTGCCCTCTTCCAGCAAATCAAACAATCCACCATTGAAAAAGCCGCTGTCTGCCCTGAAAAAAACCTTCTCCACCTTTTGGGGGAAGAGCGGCCAAGGTTTCTTTGACAAATTCACAAACGCCGTTTGAGGTGTAGCTTGAACCCGGGCGGAGCCACGAATTGACAAGCAGTTTCATCTCCGTGACGAAACATAAGATGGGGTGATAGCTTTTCGCGCCCTTTTTATGCGAGTTGTAACCCACTTCAGCTCCTTGTTGGTTGCCGTAAACGGTAAATGTGCTTGAGTCGCAATCAAGCGTCACGCGTTTTAACCCGCAACGGGAAACTTGCAAGCCGGTAAAATCCAATAACAACTCGTGAAGCGAACGGGCGCCCCTTTCACCCAAACCTGTCAAATGGCGGCGTATGGTGTCCTCGTCAATGTTCTTGGGTAACTTCAACAAGCGGGAAACCAAGGCGTCAAAGGTGAAATTTTCAATCCGCTTCAAACGGTGAACACCGCACAACGAAGCCAACAGGACACTTGAGAGTATTTGGGCTGTACTGAAACGGCTTGCATTGTGCCGGGTGGTTGGGAAAAGATGTTCCAACCGACGATAAATGCCGCAATGGTTGATAAAATCAGAGGTTACGCTTAACCCTGAATATGACGTTAATTGTTCTGAACTGAACTCTTTCTTTACTGAACTGGCAGTAAATGAGATTTTTTTACTATTTTTGTATTGCATGTGTCGGGTGAGTGTTATTTTTTATTTAACACCTTAAAGATAAATACTTTATCTGACACATGCAACTTTTATTTGAGACTTTTAGGTAATAATCTCTTTGGTGATGATGTTCTTTTGTATTACCCTCTATAGGACGTGAACACATCATTGTTAAACAGTTTTTTTGATTCAGCATCTTTTCAATATCCGTCAACAGGTTCTCTTCCTTGTCATCAATTTCATTCTTAGAAGTAAATAATTATTACCTCTTCTCTTTACGCTATTTTTCGAGTTCCATTATTTCACATTGTGCCGCTACTTTTTATTCGAGACTGGGCATTTTTTCGCTTCTGCTCTCTTGAGCTTGATTTCAGCATCAAGCTCTTTGATTTCCTTCTCTCTGCTAATATTCACACAATCGGCCACTCATTACTTGTTTCACTAAATTCTTCATGTCAATGGCTGAATAAGTCAGTAATGTCAGTAAAGTAAAAAAGTTATTTTCATTTAAACTTTGTGGATGTGTTTTAAAGCATTAATTTTGCATCGTACTATTAATGAAAAATACTGTATGAATGAAAAAACTATTGTAACCGGAGTGATTGGCGCTGATGTACATGCCGTAGGCAATAAGATTCTTGCTTTTGCACTGGAGCAGGCGGGTTTTAAAGTGGTCAACCTGGGTGTCATGGTTGCGCAGGAAGAATACATCGAAGCCGCACTGGAAACCAATGCCGATGCTATTTTGGTCTCTTCGCTCTACGGGCATGGCGAGATTGACTGCCAGGGTTTGCGCGAAAAATGCGATGAAGCCGGACTTAAAGACATTCCGCTTTTGGCAGGGGGAAACCTGGTAGTGGGAAAACAAAACTTCGATGAGGTGGAAAAGCGTTTCCTGGCTATGGGGTTCACCCGGGTTTATCCTCCGGGTACGGCCGTGGAAAAAAGTATTTCCGATTTAAAAGAAATTCTTAAAATATAATCCTATTGTAATTGTCCAGGGGCGATTTGTAATTCAACTGTAATTCGAAGTTTCGTTAATTTTTTCCACGAAGCTGCCAATTATAATTGAACTATACGAAACGAATGACTATTGAATAACGCGCAGCATAATAATGAACATTCTCACTGCAGATATCGGCAGCACATATACCAAGCTGACAGCGATTGATACCGCTAAGAGGGAGATTGTGGCAACTTCTGCCGCCTTTACCACCATCGGCACCAACGTGAAAGAGGGTTTTATGGCTGCTTATAACAAGTTGGGACAACATGCCGGAGAGTTCCTCTACGATGAGCTGCTTTGTTGCAGCAGCGCTGCCGGGGGACTTAAAATGGTTTCACTGGGGTTGGTTCCCGAACTTACCGCTAAGGCGGCAAAACTTGCCGCAGCCAGTGCGGGAGCAAAAGTGGTCAAAACATATGCTTTTGAAATATCGCAGGCGGAACAGGCAGAAATTTTTGATATCCGCCCCGATCTGGTGTTACTCTGTGGCGGGACCGATGGCGGAAATAAGGATGTGATTCTTACCAATGCGCGCCGGTTATGTCAGATCGATTGTCCGTTCACCGTTGTTGTTGCAGGCAACAAATGCGCATCGTTTGAGCTGGAAGAGATTTTCAGGGCTTCGGGAAAACCGTTTGTAATAACCGAAAATGTTATGCCTGAGTTCAACAAGTTAAACATCGAACCTGCCAGGAGAAAAATAAAAGAACTCTTTATCAGCCGCATTATCGAAGCCAAAGGACTTGGCGGTATTCAGAGAATGTGCAAAACTGATATAATTCCTACACCATTAGCGGTGTTGAATGCCTGTGAGTTGTTGAGCAAAGGCACTAAAAACACACCGGGTTTAGGCGATTTGCTGGCAGTGGATATCGGCGGGGCAACTACGGATGTTTACTCCATTTCCGATGGCAGGCCCACCCTCGAAAACGTCACCTTGAAAGGGCTCCCTGAGCCGGTTAGCAAACGTACCGTTGAGGGCGATCTGGGAATGCGCTACAGCCTTGCGTCGCTGGTGGAAGAGCTGGATCTGGATACCTTTTCGGAAGAATTAAGCATCGACAGGTCAGAGGTGATTGATTGGGTAAAAACCTGTACGCAGCATCCTGGCTTGTTGGTTGAAGCTGAATCCCGGGAACAGAAGATTGAGGAGTTGATAGCACGTAATGCCGTAAAAATTGCCGTGGAACGGCACGCAGGGACCTACCACCCAGTATATACACCCTTCGGGCAGGTGTATACTCTCACTGGGAAAGATCTTTCCGCTGTGCCGTTTATTATCGGTATCGGAGGTGTTGTTATCAATGCCAGTGAACCACAGGCTATTCTGGAAGGAGCAAAACGGCAACCGGACGATTTCGTGTTTGCCAAACCCGAACAGCCCGGTTATTTAATCGATAAAAAATATATTTTTGCGTCTATGGGATTGCTCGGCTCAGCTTATCCAGATCTGGCGTTAGAGTTGATGAAAAAAGAGACAATAGATCTGACAACTACCACATAACTGATAACAAATAACTCATAATGGAAATTACCAATAAAAAACTCTCAAACGATGCTTTCTTTGCCGAGCGAAAAGAAATTCTCGGACACTGGCAAACGGGTAAAAGTGTCGATTTCGACGAAGCCGTAGCCTATCAACGGTCTATTCCACAAGCAAAACGTTTTGGCTTGAAGCTGGCAAAAGCTGCCGGGCAAAACGTCACACTCATTCAGCCCCGTGCAGGAGTAGCGCTTTACGAGGAGCACATTAAGTTGCTCAGGTTTCTTGAGAATGAAGGTGAAGCCGACCTGCTCCCTACAACCGTGGACAGCTACACACGCTTAAACCGCTACAACGAAGCCGAAACGGGAATTGAGAAAAGCAAAGAAACCGGACGTTCCATGTTGAACGGCTTCCCTATCGTGAACTACGGAGTTGATATATGTCGCAAGGTTACCTCATCGCTCAAAAATCCGGTTCAGGTCCGCCACGGTACTCCCGATGCCCGGTTGCTTACTGAAATCAGTATTGCCGGCGGGTTTACCTCGTTCGAAGGTGGTGGAATTTCCTACAACATACCCTATTCTAAAAATCATTCGATTGAAAAAACCATTGCGTACTGGCAATATACCGACAGGCTTGTCGGGCTCTATGAAGAGGCGGGTGTGTCGATCAACCGCGAGCCGTTCGGACCTCTTACGGGAACACTTATATCACCCTGCATATCCAACTCGGTGGCCATCATCGAATCATTGCTTGCCGCCACCCAGGGGGTGAAAGATATTACAGTAGGTTACGGGCAGTGTGGGAACCTTATTCAGGATGTCGCCGCCATCCGTTCGCTGAATATCCTAACACGCGAGTACCTCGATAAATTCGGGTTCAACGATGTGCGCGTCACTACCGTTTTCCATCAATGGATGGGCGGATTTCCACAGGATGAGGCCAAGGCTTTCGGGGTAATTTCGTGGGGTGCTGCCGCTGCAGTGCTGGCCAAAGCGACCAAGGTGATTGTGAAGACGCCGCACGAAGCCATGGGAGTACCCACCAAAGAAGCTAATGCCGCAGGATTGCGGGCTACAAAACAGTTGGTATCGATGCTTAAGGACCAGGACTTCCGCTCTATTCCGGCTGTTGTGTCAGAAAGCGAGATCATCATGAAGGAGATGCGCTGCATCCTTGAAAAAGTGGAGGAATTGGGTAAAGGCGACTATGCTGTGGGTACGGTCGCCGCATTCGAAGCCGGAGTTATTGATATCCCGTTTGCGCCAAACCGTTACAATGCTGGAAAAGTTATGCCCGCACGCGATAACGTGGGAGCCGTCCGTTTTCTCGAAACCGGCAATATGCCGTTTACGCAAGACCTGATCGATTTCCACCGTCAGAAACTCGAAGAACGTGCCCGGTACGAAAAACGGGCCGTCAGTTTCCAGATGGTTATCGATGACGTGTATGCCATCGGCAAAGGGTTTCTTGTTGGAAGGCCGAAATAAATTACTAATTACTAATTACTAAAGGCTAAAACCCTTATGCCTATCTGTCTAATGTCTAACAGTTTCAAAAAAATATGAAAATTACAAAACTTATCTGTGCACCCGGGAAAACAGGCTTCTTCTTCGATGACCAGAAAGCCATCAAGCAAGGAGCAAAAAACGACGGGGCATTTTATGAAGGCGCGCCCGTAACACAGGGATTCACCGCGGTGCGTCAGGCCGGGGAGTCCGTCTCGGTTATTTTTGTGCTCGAAAACGGTGCTTTCGCACACGGTGACTGTGCTGCTGTCCAATATTCGGGGGCCGGTGGCCGCGATCCGCTTTTCCTTGCCGGAAACTTCATTCCCATTATCGAAAAAGAAATTGCGCCGCTTTATGTAGGCAAAGAGGTCACTACTTTCCGTGAAATGGCAGATCGCGTGGATAAAGCCATCAGTCCATCTACTGGGAAAATTTACCATACAGCTATCCGCTATGGGGTCACGCAGGCCTGTTTGGATGCCGTAGCAAAAAGCAAAGGGAAGCTGATGGCGCAGGTGATTGCCGATGAATACGGAACGGAAATATCGAAAACCCTTATTCCTGTTTTTTCACAGTCGGGAGACGACCGTTACCTCAATGCCGATAAAATGATTATGAAAGCTGCCGATGTGTTGCCTCATGCGCTTTTCAACCACGTAGAGACCAAAGTGGGCCTGAAGGGAGAAAAAATCAAAGCGTATATCCAGTGGCTCAGGGAGCGAATCCTGAAGCTGAAGCCTTTCGACAGCTACAATCCGGTTATCCACATAGACGTTTACGGAACATTGGGTATTGTCTTCGATAACAATTTCGAAGCCATTGCCCGTTATGTGGGCGAGCTGGCAGAAATAGCAAAACCGTTTCACCTGCGCGTCGAAGGCCCGGTGGATATGGGAGAGAAAGCGGCTCAGATCGACGCGCTCCGCATTATCCGCCAGAAGATGGAAAAAATGGGAATTACGGCAGAGATTGTTGCCGACGAGTGGTGTAACACGCTCCAGGATGTCATCGACTTCTCCGAAAACAAAGCTGGACACATGGCGCAAATCAAAACGCCCGATCTGGGCGGAATCAACAACAGCATAGAGGCTGTGCTGTATTGCAAGCAACACCATATGGGCGCCTACCTGGGCGGAACCTGCAACGAAACCAACCGTTCCGCCGAAATTGGAGCACACATTGCCATGGCTACTTCACCTGTTCAATACCTTGCCAAACCCGGTATGGGAGTGGATGAAGGGTATATGATCGTTTACAACGAAATGAGCCGGATACTGGCACTTAACCCTTAATTCACCCAAAAATTACTAAAAGCTGAAAAAATGAAAGAACTTAGAATACTTTCGCCCACTGCTATCCTTGGATACGGATTTCCGATGGAATCGTTTGTGGAAGGAATGAAACGCAAACCGCACGTTATTGCGGTAGATGCCGGGTCAACCGATCCGGGCCCCTATTACCTAGGTGCAGGGAAATCGTTTACAGACCGGAATTCGGTGAAACGTGACCTTGAGATTATGATACCTGCCGCACTGAAAGCCGGAATTCCGGTTATCGTAGGTACGGCCGGCGGTTCGGGTGCGCGTCCTCACGTGGAGTTTGCCTTGGATATCGTGAAGGAGATCGCCCGAGAGAAAAGGTTGTCGTTTAAACTCGCCATTATACAATCGGAGTTCGATAAGGAATTTGTAAAAGAGAACCTGCGCAAAGGGAACATTTCGCCGCTTTATCCGGCTCCCGAAATAACCGGAGCCGATGTGGACGAATCGGTGCATATCGTAGCCCAGATGGGCGAAGAGCCGTTCATTGAAGCCTTGGAGAACGGAGCCAATGTTATACTTGCCGGACGGAGCTACGACCCGTCGGTTTTTTCGGCGCTCGCCATTAAAAACGGTTTCAACAAAGGATTGGCCATTCATCTGGGTAAAATCTTGGAGTGCGCTGCCATTGCCGCCTTGCCCGGTAGCGGGAGTGATTGTATGTTCGGTTATTTGCACGAAGACAATTTCGTTCTCGAACCGCTCTCGCCCCTGCGTAAATGCACCACGCTATCGGTAGCTGCACACACGCTGTACGAAAAAACCAATCCCTATGTTCTACCCGGGCCGGGGGGAGCCATCAATTTGCACGAATCAAAATTCGAGCAGATAGACGACAATAAAGTACGCGTAAGCGGAAGTCGTTTTGTGCCGACCGAGGAGTATTTTGTGAAACTGGAAGGGGTTAAGCGTGTGGGATACAGAACTATTTCGTGTGCAGGGGTGAAAGATCCGATTATGATTTCGAAAATCGACAGCATTACCCAAAGCGTAAAAGAACGCGTGCAAAACAATTTTGAAACATACGGAATTACCGACTTCTTCCTAGATTTCAAGATTTACGGACGAAACGGGGTCATGGGCATGTTCCCCGATGCGCCACAACGTACCGGCGACGAGCTTCTTATCATCATCGAAGCTGTCGCACCCACTCAAGAGCAAGCCGATACCATTTGCGGGTTCGCACGCAGTACTATGCTGCACTTTGGTTACGAAGGCCGGATAGCCACTGCCGGAAACCTGGCGTTCCCGTTTTCGCCGTCCGATTGCAAGATGGGCGAGGTATACGAGTTCAATGTGTACCATTTAATGAAAGTGGAAGACCCCAAAAAACTTTTCCCGATCGAGTATGTTCAATTTTAAACTTCAAACGAAATGAAATACAACCTAACCGACGTAGCTTCCGTTATCCGGAGCAAGAATTCAGGTCCTTACGAACTCACGTTCGACATTATTTTCAAGGAGGTGGACATGTATCAGAAGGTGAAATCGGCAAAAGTGTTTACCGCGCAAATGTTCGCTCTCCTTTACCGAATTCCCGAATCGCAGATTATCAGCCTGGTGCACTTCGATCCGGCCAAGGCGGTGAAAATCACGGTTGTTCGTCCCATCCCTTCCGGGGCATTGGGTGAGACCGATGTGTACGGAGCGCAACAGCATGCGCCGTTGATGAATATGACGTTCGAATTATAAACTTCAAATCCCCGGTTTCATGCGTACACTGATTCAGGAATACATGGTGTCGTCGCAATATTTTGCGCCGCGCGGAAAAGAACGGTTGATGTTTCTTGGCGAGCAGATTGCTCAACGGCATCTTTCGTACAACGACCGGCTGATAGGCATCGTGGGCGATGCCGGCTCGGGGAAATCATCGCTTATCAAAGGAATGTTTCCCGGATTGGAACTGGCGAACGACGATGATGTTATCAATTCCCGAAAAATAATGCAGGTACGCTCGCTTTCCGAGGATAGGCACGATTCTACCACCTTTCATATCGACATGCGTTTCCAAACCGCTTTTACACAAATGTTTGAAATTGTAGCATGGGTGCAGGACCTGCTGGCCCACAAACGGAGGGTTATCGTGGAGCATTTTAATCTCCTCTATCCGGCACTGGGAAGAAATGCCGACATTATACTGGGAATCGGGGAAGAGATTATTGTGTCGCGCCCCAGTGTTTTTGGGCCGCTTCCCGAAAGTATTTATCAAATTGTGCACACTTCGCTTAAATTCCGCAAAATGGCTCATACAGCCGAAGATGTTACGATGCAGACTTTGGAAGATGAATACGGGATTGCCGAAAATAGATATTTCTCATCCGACGTGCGCAACGGCTTTGTACTGAAATTCAAGGAGAAACCCGAAATCAACCTCGACGAGCTGGAGCAGAAAGTAAAAGAACGCCTGGCCAGGCATCTCGATGTATCTTATTTTGACGAAGCCCACATTAAACTGGGAGATAAAGTTATCCCGTGCGACGGCTCACGGCTTCATGTGAGAAACACATCGGATATTACCGATTTTTCGCTGGTCAAGCGTTTTATATTTGACACAAAAACCAATACCCACTGTCTGGTCGGATTGATTGACAAACAGACCGACAACCTCGACAACCGCAATACACAATATTTCCTTACCCGGAAATGTGGCGGTGACAATAGTGAACAATAGCATGACAAGAAAAATATCCGCACCTGCAATCACCATTCTGGTTGAACAACTATGCATTGAAGCTTGCTGTGTGCTTACCGGAGACATAAACAGCAAACTTAAAAGCTGCCTGCAAACCGAAACGTCGCCCTTAGGGAAAGAAATTCTGGGCACGCTCATTGAAAATGCCCGTGTTGCCTGGGAAGAGAGCAGCCCGATGTGCCAGGACACGGGAATGACCGTCGTTTTTGTACGCATAGGGCAAAACGTGCAGGTTACGGGTGGATTCATCGAAGATGCCATTAACCAGGGTGTACGGCAGGGATACGAAAAAGGATACCTGCGCAAATCGGTAGTGAAAGACCCGCTCCACCGCGAAAATACCCGGGACAATACACCGGCCGTTATTCATTACGAAATCGTCCCCGGTGATGTTTTTCATATAACTGTTTCTCCCAAAGGGTTTGGCAGCGAAAACAAAAGTGCATTAAAAATGCTCACACCAAGCGAAGGCGTTGAAGGCGTGAAGCGATTTGTACTGGAGACTGTTTCGGCTGCCGGAGGAAATCCCTGCCCGCCCATTATCGTGGGTGTGGGCATTGGCGGGACGATGGAACGGGCGGCTTATTTAAGCAAGAAAGCGTTGTTGCGGCCGCTGGATACACAAAACCCCGATTCCGCACTTGCCGCTTTGGAAGCAGAATTGCTTTCAGAAATCAATAAGATGGGAATAGGCCCTGCCGGTTTCGGAGGAACCACAACCGCACTCGGGGTAAATATACTGACCTATGCTACCCATATCGCCGGGCTTCCGGTTTCGGTAAATATCGGCTGCCACGCCACCCGGCATGCGGAGGGAAGTTTGTGAACAGAAGCCAACAAAAACGTATTATGGATAAAAAAATTCTTTGTGCCCCCTTTTCCGACGAAACCATCCGTTCGTTGAAAACGGGCGATATGGTCTACATTTCGGGAACTGTTTATACAGCCCGCGATGAGGCGCACAGACGATTGTGCGAGATGATCCGCCGGGGTGAGCCGATGCCTTTTGATATTGAAGGGCAGGCCGTTTACTATGCCGGCCCGGCTCCTGCCAAACCGGGCAAGCCCATAGGATCGGTAGGCCCCACTACCGGTGGGCGGATGGACGCTTATTCGCCCACCCTCATTGCCCACGGCCTCAAGGTGATGATCGGTAAAGGAACGCGCGGTGCCAAAGTGGTAGATGCCATGAAACAATACACAGGCGTTTATTTTGCTGCAATCGGTGGCGCCGCCGCCCTTATGGCAAAATGCGTGGAAAGTGCAGAGGTTATCGCTTTTGAAGAGTTGGGTACGGAGGCTGTTCGCCGGTTAACAGTGAAAGAACTTCCCGTGGTTGTTGCGATAGACTGTCGGGGAAACGATGTGTATAAGCTGGCGAGGGAAATCATAAATCCGTTAAACCATTTAGATTAAATCTTGTCGTAAGAGGAGCATATTGGTTTGGATATTTTTATCCGGCGAGGAAAGTGCGGCGAGGTTTATGGCTCTGTTGGCCCAGCCTGAAATAAACCATTTGTGGGCGAACCAAACCGACGAAATAACGGGTTAGGTGACCAAAAGTAGCGGTTTTGTGCCTTCATTGCAGGTAGGGGGAGGCCTGAGGCTGGGTCGTTCCCACATTACGCTGAACTACGATCTGGCACAACACACTAACTCTCATTATCCTAGGGGCTGGTTCCTGGGATTTTCAACCTTTTTTTAACGAAAAAGTATATACATATCCTTCCTCCAGTAACTTGATGTACTTAATACGATCCTTAATCGTGTGTTTCTTCCTTTCTTTTGACATAAAAAGTTAAAGTATTTAAAATCAATGAAATAAGCGTGAATATTCCGGTGATATGCACCCAGCGATTCCGGCGATATGCACCCACTTGTTAAACTATCATTTTGACAAAATTACTTCTTTTTTCTCAAACTCTCTCTATTTTTAAATTCTATTCTGTGAGAAGTATGGATCATTCTGTCCATAAACGCATCCGCAATTGTTTCGTCCGAAAAAAGATCGAACCAGTTTGCGGGCGGGAGCTGACTGCTTATTATGGTTGATTTTCGTGCATGTCTGTCCTCGATAATTTCCAAAAAGTGCAGTTGCTGCTGTCTGTCCATTGTCCCTATTCCGAAGTCGTCAATAATGAGCAAATCGGTTTTGGCCAGCTTTTCAAAAAATCGTACGGCAACTCCTTCCAGCCTTACAATCTTTAGTTTGGAAAGTAACTTTTGCATCCCAAAGTAGATCACACTATAGCCTTGTCGACAATCACGATCTCCCAAAGCGAAGGCGATAAAACTTTTGCCACAACCAGTTGCTCCGGTAATCAGGATGGACTCGGCATCACGGATATAACTGCCGTTTGCCAGAGAAAAAAAGAGATTTTTGTCTAATCCTCCGGAAGCATCGAAATTTATCTCTTCAATACTTGCCCGGTAGCGAAACGACGCATTCTTCACCAACCTTGCATATCGGTTTGATTGCCTTTGGTCCCGCTCCGCCTGAAGAAGGATTCTGAGGCCATCCGTAAAAGTATTGATGAAGAAAATAAAAAAATCCTATTTCATACACCTTTAGATAGCTATCTATCTAATGATGTTATTTCTGAAATATCTATTTATGAATTTGAATAATGAGTCCACTCCGAAAAGTCCCTGGCATTTATTCATGAAAATTCCTGACCATTCGGAAGTGATGATTAATATTTCAAAACGGCGCTGAAAAACAGCACCTTAATTGTTTGCATATCAGTATATATTTCAGCAACTTGGAGCAAAACTTAAAGCTTGCAAATAATGTTTAAAGAGTCCGGAAAGAACCCACAACTAGACATGTTTTCATCCCCTTCCGGAATGCTACGAGGCTCCTCGTTGAAAGATTACTTGAAAAATGACTCCTGGCATAATATCTTCCGCGAGCACGTCGTGGCGCGTGTAAACGAAGATATTTTCAAGGTCCTTTATTCATCCGATAACGGCACTCCCTACGCCCCGGTGAGCCATTGAAAAAGTTGCGTATTAAGACGGGAGACGGGAAATATTATTACTTCACGCCTGAAAACGTCCGCACGTCCATGCTCAGGAAAAAGCTGGGGAACGTTCCCTTCAAGGAGAAATGGAAGCGAAACAATGTTGAGGCTTCCATCTTCCAGCTCGTTTTCAACTGTAATAACGGCAAGACACGCTACCGCGAGATTGCCGCCAACAGGCTATGGGCGCACTCCCGGGCGACGTGGATAAACTTCAGGAGAATACTGAAACACGTTATGCAAACAAGTAAAAGATCGCTTTCGAGTCAAAAGGAACTCGTTTTTTCCATTAATAAATGGATATATTTTAAATATAATGTAAATTTAGCAATAAGAATTTTTCTAAACGCTCCCCGTCCGAAATATCTCGATTTTTCATGTTTTTGAAAAATGAGGTTTTAGGAGGGGACTCATATGTTGAATCGGTGAAAAACATCGCTCTTGGTTTTGAACCGTAAAGGTAGAAATAATCTTGAAAGACACAAAATTCACGACAAAATCGGACATGAGCAAACAATATATGCCGCTCATTTTTACACAATTACACGAAATGAGTTATAAATGAGCCAGCATTTTTTATTAATTGATTATTAAATTCTATCTTCGTCCGGTTAAGATTAATTTCTCAAGATCATGAAAAAGAAAAAAGTAATTTTGTCACTATTTATGGCAGTATCAGTATTGTCTCTTGTGTATTTAAAAAGCCAACGAAACGGCATAAAATCCGAATTGGTGCTTTCAAATATTGAAGCGCTGGCATCAGGAGAAGATGGAGAAAATTATCGGTGTTTGGGGCTTGGCAGCTTAGACTGTCCGCAGATTTCCACCAAAGTTGCCTTTATTAGAATACTTTAATCGGAATGAGGAAGTACCTAAGCCACAATCTTCTTATCTGCTGTTTACTTACGGTTGCCATAGGGTGTAAGAACACCAACAACAACCTCTCTTATGACTCGTTTCCCGTCAACATCTCACTTACAGGAAAGAGTATTGAAACAGATTCTGTCATGTTGCGCTATCCGTTCAGGATTAAGCATCAAGACAGTTTAGCCATTGTTATGGACTTGCATCACCCCGACTATTTCTACCATTCTTTCACCTATCCACAGTTCAGATATCTCTCCTCTTTTGGAAAGCGTGGTCAAGCACCCGAAGAGAATCTGTCAGTTGAAAATTTCAGATTAGCCGGGGGAAAGATGTGGGGATTGGATGCGAACAAGCACTTGATTACGAATTTGTCATTGCAACGTGTTCATGAAAAGACGAGTACAAAGGAAATATCTTTAGACAAAGAGATTATTCGCGCATTGGATTTTGCTTTGTATGATGATTCCTGCTTTATCATTCCCGACTATTCCGGCAAACACCGTTTTCATATTATTGATATGAATGGGGATATAAATCCAGCCGTGGCGAAATACCAAGCGTAGAACATAAAAACAAAGACATAGCTTTAGCCCAGGCATGGCGTTCCTTCATAGACTATAACCCAGATAACGGAATTCTGGCTATGGTAACCCAACTGGGAGAAGTGCTGGAAATTTTTAACTTAAAAGACGGCACGCATATCGTGAAGTTTGGCCCTCACGGAGAGCCGGAATATAATGAGGCGAAAGGAATGGCAATCCCTTCGGGAATTATGGGATTCAGCGACATTCAGGTAACGGATAAATATATTTATGCCGTTTTTCATGGCAGAAGCTTTAAGGAGATTGCCGAACAACAGCAACCCGCGATAGATGGCGGTCAATATATCTACGTTTTTTCGGTAAAAGGAGAACCGCTTGTCAGGTACACATTGGATCGGTTTATTTATGGTATTGATGTAAATGAAAAGACAAATGAGCTGTATGCCGTTGATGTAAATTCCAATCTACCCATCGTGAAATTTAAATTAGAGCATTCATAGCATGAGATTACCTTATTTCTTATTGTTGATGGGAGTAAGCGGATTGATGCTTTCTTGTAAAAATAATCCGCAAAAAGAAATTGCCAAAGTCGTTACCGAATGGCAGAACAGGGAAATAATTTTCCCGAAAGGTCTTGTTTTTACGCTGCACGGCAGAGACACCACAGATTACACCATTCCTCCGGCATCACACAAAATATTGGTGTATGTGGATTCCATCGGTTGCACCAGTTGTAAACTGCAACTGCATAAGTGGAAAGAATTTATAGAAGAGATAGATTCCATGACTCACGGTACCGTTCCCGTTATCTTCGTATTCCATTCCAAAGATTTACGGGAGATATCCTATCTCTTGAAAAGAGATGGCATTGACATCCCGATTTGTATTGATATGGAAGATAAACTGAATGCGGTGAATCATTTTCCGACACATCAGCAGTTTCAGACTTTTTTGCTCGACGATGAGAATAAAGTCGTGTTTATCGGAAACCCGGTACATAATTTGCGGGTTAAGGAGATGTATTTATCCGAAATATCACAGAATGCATATCAAAGCAGAGGAACATTATCATCTCGCAACACACAAATTGAAGTAGATAACACGGAGTTTGATCTGGGAACCATTCCAAAAGGAGAGGCTAAAACGGTTAGCATTTCCATAAAAAATGTAGGTGAATCGCCTTTTATGATTTTTGATACCCGTGCCTCGTGCGGATGTACGCATATTGAATACGAAAAGAGACCGATACTTCCGGACAGCACAACCCGGATAAGCATCACCTACAATGCCGACGACCGGGGGAATTTCAATAAAACCGTTTCGGTGTACGGCAATATGGACAACTCGTCGTTGATTATACGGCTAAAAGGAAATACGGAATAAAAATCCTCTGCAAAAGAGGCAGAAATCAATAGTTTTAAACAATTAAATTTTTAAAGGAATGAAGAAGAAAATTCTTTCGGGCCTGTTCGCCCTCGCACTCCTGGCAACCGCAGGTTTCGGAGTGAACAAAAGTTTGAAAAGTAATGCCAATCTGAGTGATTTGGCGTTGAGTAATGTGGAGGCATTGGCAAATGGAGAAAGTGGAGGTAGTACTTTCTATTGTTGTGGAAACACATGCACATGTGCTAAAGGAACAGATCAAAACGGAAACGAATTTGTTATTCATGGACATTTGCATACATCACCTTGTCAATAAAACCTCAATATAAGCTATTTTAATTAAATATTCAGCAACATGAAGAAATTATATATTTCAACCGCACTCTGTATAATAGCATTATTTAGTTATCTATATTCTCAGAATAATGGAAATGATAGATCATATCTTTCCTCCTTAACATTGATGAATGTTGAAGCACTCGCAGACACTGAAAGTAGCGTGGATCACTATTGGTGTTGTGGAAATACAGGAACCTGTGTGAAAGGAGATAACTTTGAAATAAAAGGTAAATTCCAAAGTTCTCCATGCCCATAAGTATACAACTAAAATTTTTACATGATTATTTCTATAATTGTAGCACAAACTGATTATCCTATCTTTTTGTGCTACAATTTAATAATAAATTACAATGATGCAGAAACAAATATTACTATATACCCTTTTTTTCTTTTTTGCGCTGATCTCATGTACAAATAACAAGAAAAAATCAATCAATGATACATTCTCTGAAAAGATCATCCTAAAAGAGAGTGCAACTTTTATTGATGGAGATGATTTAGCTCAAATAGAGGGAATTTGTTGTAATGATCAAAATATTATCGTGCTAGACTATCATTCCGGTTATAGTTTTACTCTTTTCGACGTTGATTCCTGCAAATTAGTAGGGAGATTTGGAGCAATAGGACAAGGACCTGATGAATTGGCTCTTGGCACATACGGACAAATTGAAAAAGATAACTTTTATCTTTTTTATGACCAAACAGGTTTTATAGGAAAATACGCTATAAGTTCTTTAAATAAGGATATAAATACAACTCCCCGTCAAATGGTGAGATATCAAATTATTGACGCACAGCTTTCCCAAGCTATACCGATAAATGATTCACTATTTATCGGAGCCGGGACGTATATGTCAAAATTTCAATTTGTTCTCTTTGATAAGTATAGTAATGTTCTCGATTATAACGTGGAAATTTACAATGCCAGTGAGAAGACATTCAACAAGTATCATAAATTTCTGTCTAATCAGGGAGTTTTAAGAAAACGGCCCAATCAGGATCAATTTGTCTACTCACTCAATTTTTCTTCAAACATAGACTTTTTAGAACTAAAAGAAAATAAGATTCAACTGATCAAATCATTGAGATTGCACAATCCAAACTATCAGCCCATTAGCGATAATAATTTGAACAGGGTTTTGCCATCTGATAATAATATTATCGGCTATATAGATCTCTGTGCTACAGAAAAATATGTGTATGCATTACACACAGATAAAAAACTATTCACAAATAATATAAGAAATGATTATAACTCAAAAACTGTATTAGTTTTTGATTGGAAAGGGTATCCTGTGAAAAAAATAGAACTGAATCAAAACGCCTTTTACATATGTGTAAATGAAAGTGCGGAAAAACTATATGCCGCTGTAATTGATTCTTCAAGTTCCGAATGGGTTATTGTTAGTTATGACATTAGAGATCTATAAACATTACCGTGGAATTACTAACTTATCCGGGACACAGAGTTAAGCATAAAAGCTTATTTTTGTGTAATATGAGAAAACAAAGGACACATTTTGACAAGGCATTCAAAGAGAATGCGGTCAAACTCAGTTTAGAACGCAAGAATGTTTCCGAGCTTGCGCAGGAATTGGGTATTGCCCCTTTTCTTTTATATCGTTGGCGGAAAGAATACCGGCAGAAAGGGGAAGCCTGTTTCCCCGGACACGGAGTCCAGTCATTAACTGAAGACTCCAAAAGGATTGCTGAACTGGGAAAACGTCTTGGCGAGGCTGAAACGGAGCGGGACATATTAAAAAAAGCTTTGAGCATCATCTCCAAGAGAGATCGTTAATCTATCTCTTTATAAAGGAATACAACTCGAAACAATGGACGATCGAGGTGATGTGTAAAGTGCTGAAAGTCCCCAGGAGCAGTTATTACCGCTGGCTTAAAGATCCGGAGGGCCAACGCAGGCGCAAATATATGGAGCTGGATGAAAAGATCATGGATGCATATTTGCTGCCAAGGGACGCAATGGAAGCCCCCGGCTGGCGAAGGATTTGCAGGCATCCGGAACTGCTGTCTCGAGAACCACTGTAGCATGCCATATGAAAGAAATGGGCTTGCGCAGCAAATTCTCGAGACGATTCAAAGTGACGACGGATGCCTCTCACAACTATAAGGTTGCACCAAATCTGCTGAATCGCAGGTTTAATCAAAATGAGCCTGTGAAAGCGTGTATCTCTGACCTGACCTATATTCCGTGTAAGGATGGATTTCTTTATCTGACCTGTGTGTTGGATCTTTTTGATCGCAAACAGATCGGAAGTATCTTAAGTTAGGGAAGATTGACAAGAACAATGGAAATTCCATCTCGGAATTGTATTATAGCCAATTTTCAGATTTATATAAATTTTGGTTACATGTTGATGGTCCTGCTTTAATTTATGATAAGGTTGCGGATATTCGTGGAATAGAGAGAGAGTTTTTCCCCCACGAATGTCAATATTGTATAGAATTAGTCCATAATAAAGAGAATTATGAAGTAATGATAAAACTTTTTGAAACCGAGTTGCCAGGCATTATTTTTAGGCATTCAATAAGAAAGGCTTCTTTAAAAATTAATAAATAAATTTTATAACTATGAAACCTCCTAAACCAATTGTTATTAAGTCCGTAACTGGGAGCATTGCTACTGGTGTTTTATTATCTTCGTGCCTGAATGGTTATAACTTTGAAGATAGTTATTACGGGGCGTTTGCGGAAAATTTAGATCAAAGTAAACCATTATTTGATTTAAATGAAAGTAATTTATCTGATGAATTTCTTGCAAAAATGCAGTTTATTCAACAATTTTTAGAAGTTATACTTAAAGATAATAAAGAAGCACGACGTTTTGCAAAAAACCCACATGAATATATTACGTCCAAGGAAAAGTCGATTAATATTGAACTTCAAGAGCCAGAACGTAGATTATTGATTGCTTTTGCAGACGATGATATTTTAAAAGCTGTTAAAACAAATGATGTTGAGAGTTTTTTATCTTTGTGTTCCGAGAGAGGATATTTAGGTATTATTAATGACTTTAATAAGCCTCAAAATATTAGGGAAATGTCACTACTGTCCCGTTAAGATTTGAGGTCTCGAAATAGTTCGAGTTGACCGTCATCAGACGAGACGTTTAAGTTTGGTTTATTAAACAATTCACGTACGGGTATTTTCTCAAATAACATAGTTCCTATGGTTTGAGAAATCATATAAAGAGAAGCTCCTTCGATGTGCATCTTTTTCTTGGCCAATGCTAAAAGCAAGAATGCACATACGGCTATCCATATTTGGGTATAGACGGCATTCTCAGAGGTGCCATAAAACGATTTGATATGCAGGTGTTGCTTTATCCATTTGAAGAAAAGTTCTACATTCCACCTTTCCCTGTAAAGTTCTGCAATGGTGGGTGCCTCATAACCAGTATGGTTCGTGATGAAACGGTACACGTTTCCCGTAGCAAAGTCTTCATAGACAACCAGGCGAAATTCATCTGGATATTTTTTCACGGATACCTCTTCCGTCAGTCGGATAATTTGATCACAGACTACACCTGTCTGGCAGTCAACCTCCCTGGAAGAAACAACTTTGTATTGCATGTTATCTTTTGCTCTGGTCACAAAGAATGCGCCATTCTTATGGATGTTGTTGAAGAGTCTAAAGAAGTCAATGTACCCCTTATCCATCAAATAGATGGCACCCATCTCGATATACATCTCATCCATTGCATTGACGTCATGTACAGATGCTTGTGTAAGATGGATGAAGACAGGGAGATTACCTCTCAAGTCAATTTGTGTATGTATTTTTATGCCACCCTTATTTTTACGGAACTTGGCCCATGGACAGAGTTTGAGGCACAGACTGATGGTGGTGCTGTCGAAAGCATAAACCATATTGTCAATATCAAGTCTGAACTTGTCCTTAGCATACAGCGGCCGCACTTTCTTTATCAGGACTTCTCCCAACTCGGCATAGATGTGCCAGTCCCTGTTCTCGTTGGCTTTCGCCAACGTATTTCGGGGAACTGCATAGCTGATACCGCAGTGATACAACTTCTTTACCATGGCCAGCGCATTCAGGCTTGCTTCGATATCACGCAAGCTGTTCTTGCCGGCATATTGAGCCATGCATATTACAAGAAACTGATCATGACAGGAAAGATTCCTGACTCGGTAATCACCCTTGTACCTGGTAACTATTTCGTTGAATTCTCTACGAGGAATGAGCTGCATAATTTGAGCGAAAACTGTTTTGCCGGAATTCATTTCGTACGTTATTTGAAGGGAAACGTAAAAGTAACCAATTCAAATCGTGTACAAGAAATTCAGAGTATATATTGCTAAATATAAAAGATTTACAAACAACAAACATTATTTTAACGGGACAACAGTGACTGAAAAAATCCTTTTCTGATATTAGTTCTTCTTTTAGCAAATCAATATTTGTATGGTATAAAGGAATTAGCATGGGATAAACTTCACTCAATTTATAGCAAAGGGAAAACACAATCTCTTTTTTAATTTTGGAAATGTTTTGTATTTGTATCTCTCTCCTTTTTCTGGAAATTTTCATATCACAAATTCTGGAATAAATAAGAGGCTGGCTGTCCATGTATAAAACGCCTTTGGACTTGGCTATTTCTGACCATAACTTGTAATCCTCCGCATAGCTGTAATCTTCATATTGTATTTTCTTTTCGTCGATAAATGATTTGCGCATCATGTATATGGGGCTAATCCTTACATTATCGTTTAATAGTTGTACCAAAGGTTGTTCAATCAAGCCGCAGAATTTTTGTTCATGCATCCTTCTGGCAATGTTTTTTCCAAAAATAATTTCCCAACAGCTACATACTATAATATTAGGAAAGTCCTCCATAACCGAATGTTGTAATTTGAGTCGGTCGACATGCATAATATCGCCTTCTAAGTTCAACTTAGAGTTTGGAAAGTAATTTTTGCATCCCAAAGTAGATCACACTATAGCCTTGTCGACAAGCACGATCTCCCAAAGCGGAGGCGATAAAACTTTTGCCACAACCGGTTGCCCCGGTAATCAGGATGGAGCCGGCATCACGGATGTAACTGCCGTTTGCTAAAGAAAGAATGAGATTTTTGTCTAATCCTCCGGAAGCATCGAAATTTATCTCTTCAATACTTGCCCGGTAGCGAAACGATGCATTCTTTACCAACCTTGCATATCGGTTTGATTGCCTTTGATCCCGCTCCGCCTGAAGAAGGATTCTGAGGCCGTCCGTAAAAGAGAGTTCATGAATTTTCCTGCTTTCCTGCAAGGCTCCGGCCATGCCCGAAAGCCTCATGCCTGAGATTTCCGATTTAATCTGTTCCATTGTTTTTGTAATTCAATTTGGTTTATGAATGACGGTTCATCCAGCATAATATTCCCTGCCTCTGATGTTCCCGTGTTTTATATTGTTACTGCCCTTTGGTATTTCATCTGCCGACATATTAAGCAGATAAACCCTCGTGTCGATGATTTTCTTGATGGACTGGTAAGTGTATATGCCGTTATCCAAGGCGTAGCGGCAGACTCTTTCGAAAACAACCGGATCTGTTTTGCGCTGCAGGCTCAGCAGTCCGTCACAGCGACGATACTGTATCCCGGGAACTTCGGACTTGTCAAAGAACAGCCGAAACAGTTCCGTCAGGCACTGTGAACGTTTTGAAGCCTCTTTGATGTAGAACTCGGGGCTGCGGTTGCGGTAGAAATTATGGCTGGATCCCATGTGATCCTTTTCCGTGGTGTAACCCGGCTTCAGCGAACGGCGGTGTGTGGCAACGCATTCCCCTCTGACGAATATACGCACCAGTGCGCGGGTATAGATGATTTCAGCCTTTTCCCCGATGTAATGATAGGGAACCGAATAGTAATGTTTGTCACGGGCAAGATAGACGCAATTGTTCACACTCACGGTAAGACACGCATAATATTTTACTTCAAATGCCTCACGCGGAAGCTCTTTGAGCAAGGGACGCTCTTCTGCCAAAAACTTCTCCTGCCTGCAATATTCTTTCTGTTGCATGCGGGTCTGATTGTGTTCCAGAGCTTTTTCGGCAAAAGCGGCATTTACCTGCTCAAGGGAGAAGAACGTCCGGTCGCGCAGTTTGGCATAAATCCGCCGGTAAGCGATCTTTACCTCATTCTCCACGGCGGCCTTATCCCGCGGCTTTCTCACACGCGTAGGGACAACGACGAAGCCGTGGTGATTGGCAAAATCCTCCATGATCCTGTTTATTTCGGGTTCATAGCGGTCGGCTCTGACTACCGATGCTTTCAGGTTGTCGGTGACTACGATCTTGGGAGATCCTCCCAGGTGGTTCAGACAGCAGCCCAGAGCATATAAAAAATCATCGCTGCGCTGGCTGGGAACGGCCATGACAAAAACATGGTTACAATAGGGCATGCAGGCTACCAATACCTGTGCCTCTATCACCTCGCCCGTTTCCCGGTCAACGTATGAAAATGTGTCTCCGGCAAAATCCACGAAAAGCTTTTCTCCCGGATAATGATCAAGGATGCTTTCCGGTTTGCGCGCTTTCAGCAGTTGCCCCAAATGAAAACAAAACTGGGAGTAACCATATCCGTCCGGATATTTCTCCTTATACTCCTGCCACAGCAGGTAGCGTGTCACATGAGGCCGCTGAAGCTCTTTTTCTAAGTATGCAATCTCGCTTTTGAACGCCTCAAAGCGCTCTTCCTTATAAGCAGGGGTACCGGCAAAAAGTTTGCTCTCTAATACAGGATCATCCAGAGCCAACAAATCCTCTATACGGTATCCGTGATTTTTGACCCTGTTCACATAGTTATTCACTGTCCCCTTGTACAGCCCCGGTTTATCGGCTATACAACGGTTGGAAAACCCTTGCGCATGCATGCGCAGCACTTGTTTTACTTTACTCATGTTAATAATTTTTCCTGCCATATGATTATGCGATTGAATTGAAGAATCACATAATCATAAGAAAAATAATCAACAAGTGGGTGGGTATGCTCCGGAAAACGAAAGATGATTGAAAAGTAGCTGCGCTGTAAATAACCTGCTTTATATAAGGGTCTTAAATTGCAAAACTGGGTGCATATGCTCCGGAAAACCTTGGATTTTCGCATCGCTGGGGCATCCTGGGTGCATATGCTCCGGAAAAGGATGCGCGCGCCCTTTTTCACCCTTATTTTTAGCTTACCTTATTTACATTTTGCTCCTTATTTAATACAAATACATGATGAAATGTCAGATTTTTAAAAATTTACCTTCTTTCTGAATTCCGCTTTTTTTACCGGAATCTGGGTGGGTATGCTCCGGATTATCCAGATAATAATGGAAATGTTATTTTTCCTGCCATTTTTGATAAAATTGAGAGTTTTAGAAATAATGAAATAGCAGTTCATATAAAAAATAAGAAATTCAAGATTTCAATAATTAATTAGTTCTCTTTAATTTCTAATTGTTATTTGATAACGCAAAATCAAGTACCAGATAGTTTTGGTTAATGATGTAAACGGTAATTTTGCATCGTCAATTTTTGGTAATTAAGAATCGTCAATTTTTTGGCTAAAAATGGTCGTAAACTTTTAATATTGTTTTTCAATATCAGAAGTTTGTCGAATTAAAAAGGTCAAAAAATGCAAGAGAGGATAATTATCAAAGACAAGACAATCATGTGGAGCAAAATTAAAATGTTAAAAGAGGACAAAGGTTACAGCAACAGTAAGATAGCCCGCCTATTGGGGATTCATCGACAAACCGTTGCCAAATACCTTTCGATGAATGAATCGGAATACTTCCGTTGGTTGACCTCGATCAAGCGTCGCAGAGGCAAATTGGATGTATATATGTCGTCTGTAAAGGGTTTATTGGAGGGGGATGCCACTCTTTCGTCTGCGGCAATTCACGATCGTTTGAGAGAAAAATTTCCGGACATGGTCAAAGTAAGCGATAAGACGGTTTACAATTTTGTCGAGCGTTGCAGAAAGTTGTACGATCTTCCCAAGAAAGCCTGTTCTGTACCTCGCATATATGAGCGTCTTGGCGAGAGAGATTACGGTGAATATGCTCAAGTTGACTTTGATGAGAAGTGGATGCGACGGCCCTGCGGTTCAATGCACAAGGTGAGGTTCATGACCATGATTCTTTGTCGCAGCCGTCACAAGTTCTGTTACTTGCAGAGCCTGCCGTTCACGGCAGAGAGTGCTGTTGTTGCTCATGCTGCTGCATTTGCATACTTTGGCGGTCAGCCCCGGAAGATTATTTACGATCAAGACTCCGTATTCATTCACAATGAGAACCTGGGTGATCCCATTCTTACAGACACGTTCCAATCGTATGTGTCCCAGATGGACTTTGAGCCTGTATTTTGTCGTGCGGCCGATCCCGAAAGCAAGGGTATGGTTGAGAACTGCGTCAAATATTTAAAGAACAACTTTCTCAAAGGTCGTGAGTACGTTAGTGACGAGCGTCTCAACGAGGAATGTCTCGGCTGGCTTGAGCGTACCGGCAACGGCAAGGTTCATTCCACAACAAGGCTTGTTCCCAAAGAGGAGTGGAAAAAATAACTGCCTTTCCTCATTCCCGTAAAGCCTCATCAACGTGTCAGAAAAGAAGAGGATGGTGAGTTGCGCTTTGTTCTTAAAAACAACACTATCGCATACCGGGGCAATTTTTACTCGTTGCCTTTGGGTACCTACAAGGGTCAAGGGACGAGTGTCAGAGTATATGAGGCAGAAGGCAGATTGCATGTAAGAGACTCACAAGGATGCGTTATTGCCGATCACGCCGTCAGTTGTCTTCATGGTGCATTCATTAAAAAAAGCGATCACGGCAGGGATAAGTCCTTGACACTATCAAAACACATCGAAACGCTCTGTTCCAAGTATCCCGACAAGCAGACACGAGAGTTTGTTGAAGCCATACGACGGGATAAGCCCCGTTACCTTCATGACAACGTCCGTATGCTGATAAAAGGGTTTGAACACATACCCGAGGAGATCAGGCAAAAGGCCGTATCTTATTGCCTTGAGAACAGGGTCTTCAATGCCGGAGGCGCCGTTCAAATAGCGGACAGGATGCTTGAGCAGCATCGGCGGGAGAGTGAGGCAAAGTCACTGTTTTCGGGGGACGTTCTGCCCCGTTCCGTGTCAATACCGACCGACATGGTACCTCATACAAGCAATATGGATACATACACAACCATTCTCAATCAATAAAAAAATCATGGAAGTTTTACAACAAATAAAGGAATATGCGGGAATACTTAAACTGCTGAACCTGCGTGACAATGCCGAAAGCATCATTCATCGCGCTCTTATCGATGAGACTACACCCTCTGAGTTGGTGTTGGACATACTTGGCTGCGAGGTGAAGAGACGCAGGCAAAGGGATGTGGAACGCAGACGCAAAGCCGCCAGACTTCTTAAAAACAGCGATCTGGATTATTACGACTTCAATTTTGCCTGCGGTATAGACCGCCGTCAGCTGAAACAATTAAGGGAACTCGTGTGGGTGGAACAGGCTTACAACCTGATCCTGATGGGTCCGAGCGGTACAGGCAAATCGTTCCTTGCTTCGGGCTTGGTGAATGATGCGGTGAACAAAGGTTACAAGGGCTACTTTCTGACAATGGAAGATTTGGTTTACATCTTAAGGACAAAGGATATGGTTGCTTCCTCTCTTGCAGCCTACAATCGTCTGCTCAAAGCCAATCTCGTTGCCATTGATGATATAATGATGTTCCCCGTACAGAAGGCAGAAGCAGGTTCTTTCTTCAATCTGATAAATCATCTGCATGAGCAGTGTTCGGTGATCATTACCACAAACAAGTCTCCACAACAGTGGACGGAAGCACTTGATGATGAGGTGTTGGTAACGGCACTGCTTGACAGATTGCTGTTTCACTGTCAGGTAATAAAACTACAGGGCAACAGCTACAGAATGGAGAACAGAAAAGATATATTTGGCGATCAGTGTGAAGAGAGCGGTTTCGCTCCGGTGGCTACGCCACCTTCGCTTCAACCGCTCTCTTATAAGAAATCAACAGTCAAAACTGATGAAAATTAATTACGAAAAATTGACGATTTTTTATTTGCCATTTACAAATGATATCCGGTACTTGATTTTGCGGTTACAGATTATCTTTTTCTTGATAAATTTTGCCCTTCATCAAAAGGGTATGAAATAAATTTCACATCTTCGTTTTTCACCATTTCATTCAGGCGACTTTCAACGTTCGACCAGTCGTATCTGCTTTTTAACAAATGAATGGGCTCTTTTATTATATCATCGTGATACAATAATCCTTGCACCCTCGCATTGGGTTTTGATGATGAATTTAAAGTTGTTTTTAATAATGAACTGTGCAACTGCCCCATCTGTGGAGAAGGTGTTATAAAAATCTGGGAGAAATGTTATGCCTGCAGCAACAAAGATTTTACCGTTTGGAAGAATCAAAACGGAGCAACAAACCTCAATTTTAAGGATGTTTTGAAACTTTGCTCCGATGGAGAAACCCGAACACTTAACTTTAAATCCAAAGACAACAAGTTATACAAAGGTAAACTTGTTGTTAACGATGAAAAACAAATTGTAACCATCGTTTGATAAAAACTGAAAAAAAACCCTGAAAAGGTCTTTTTCTTTTTGCCACCTATCTGATAATTATGCTTCAACGATTAAATAACAAATAAATAAAGAAGGAGAGGGAATGCTCGTTCTTTATTTAGGCTCCTATACGGCTTGCAAAACCTGTATATAGTTAAATTAAATGTGTAGGCTTATAAATCTCCCACATAATAAAGTATGTCATATCGGTTTGTGTTTTTAATATACCATTTATATTTTGTGCTAGAATAAAAATCACCATCTATAAGAGCAAACCTATTATGAATACATTGATCATCGGGATTCCCATATGATTCGCACAAATTTCTCACTCCTGCCGAGTACTCGTAACTTCCTCCCTCTATCATTTCTCCGAAATTCAAGAAGAAATATTTCCCTATATGCTCACCTGTATTTGCTTGCCAGTAAGCATTTTTAATTGCACTGTACCTTTGTGAATTAGTCAACGATTTTAAATCTACTGGACCTGTTTGTCTTGTTTTTTTTTGGGTATTATTCCTATAGTTATTAATTCATTTTCATAAATAATTTCAGCAGCACCGTCTTTTAACAACTCATTCCAAAAAACATATAGGGTATCAGTTATGTAATTAAATAGGTCTTCCGCAATATTCACTTCCGAGCCTGACTTGAGTGTAGTATATATTTGATTATCTTTTTCAAACGAATGTTTTCTTACTCGTTCCAAAGCTTTATAGTATATAACACCATTGTATGCTCTTTTTTCTCTAAGTTCCGTTGCCGGGTCAGACATTTCCAGTAGTTTGTCACTCATTGGCTCTGTTGTTTGAAGAAACTCAGAATCTGTTATTGTTTTAAGCAACTCTGCCGACTCTTTAAATGCTTGCTGACTTCTTGTTTTCAGTTCATCCCATTGAGGGGGTGTCTGTTCCGTTCCATCTAATGAGGAGGCATTTTCACGATTAGTACAACTTGCTAAAATAAATAGCATTAATAGTGATAAAACATAAAAAAATTTTCTCATAACATTTTGTATTTATAGATTAATATAAAATATAACAACAGAAATAACAATGTTGTTCGTTAAGTGTGTAATACACACATTGTCATTGAGGAGGAAATGATTTTGTGATTTTTTTAATCCATTACTACGAAGTCTTCTTTGGGCGTTTCCCTGCCGGGTCGGGCTTTCCGTTGCAATCTTTTTTTCGTTCCTTAAAAAGGATTTACACTGCAATCCCTAACGCGGGTTAAAAACGGTATCTTTTTTTCAGCTGCGGGCGACCGGTAACGAAGATTTAGGTATCAATATTATTTTGCTGTGGCTGATTACCTTTTTCTCGATACATTCAGCCCTTCATCAAAAGGGTATGAAAGGAATTTTACATTTTCGTTTTTTACCATTTCATTCAGCCGGCTTTCCACGTTCGACCAGTCGTATTTTCCTTTTAACAGATGAATGGGTTCTTTTATTATATCGTCGTGATATAATAACCCTCGCACCGCTCGCATTGGGTTTTGATGATGAATTTAAAGTTGTTTTTAATAATGAACTGTGCAACTGCCCCATCTGTGGAGAAGGTGTTATAAAAAGCTGGGAGAAATGTTATGCCTGCAGCAACAAAGATTTTACCGTTTGGAAGAATCAAAGCGGAGCAACAAACCTCAATTTTAAGGATGTTTTGAAACTTTGTTCCGATGGAGAAACCCGAACACTTAACTTTAAATCCAAAGACAACAAGTTATACAAAGGCAAACTTGTTATAAACGATGAAAAACAAATTGTTACCATTGCTTGATAAAAACTGAAAAAAACCCCTGAAAAGGTCTTTTTCTTTTTCTCACCTATGGATAGGCAGTGCACTTCCAATGGCTGAGAAAACCTGAAACTAAACAACTAAATATTGGACTCACTATAGAACGTTAAATACTGGGATTTTTTTCTTTATACAACTTATTTTAGTTTCTTTGCCATACATATATGAAAGGATAACTTTAATACTTGCGACCTTATACAGTCAAAATATTAGTTATTAACGTTTGCTTATAGATTCAAATTAATAATTCATACAATATCTATTATGAAAACATCAATTTTCTACTTGGGTTTAATTATGCTTACATTTTTTTTAAGTTGTGATAAGCAAAGCACTGAGATTGTTTCACTTGAACAAACCTTTTGGAAAGGTGAGATTTCTTCCGTTAATTCGAGGAATGGTATTAAAATCTTTTTTACTACTAATACTAATGGATATTATGTTTTGGATAAAAAAGAAATTACCGAAGAAGAGTTTGTGATTACATTTACATATGAAATTATAAATGATAAGTATTTATCTGTTGCCGGAAGCGGCGAGAATGTATTATTTGGTGATTGGATAATTGTAAAAACGGATGATAATAAAATGATTATGAAAAATGAACTAGGAACAAAAAACGGAAGAACTTTAATTATTTCGAAAACAAATTATTAACTTAAAATTTTTATTGATAATGCTATGAAACGTAAAACGAATTTTTATTTATTACTTTTGGGCTTATTGGCTTTAGGTGCTTGTACAGCAGAAGACACATTAACTACTTTCGAAGAAAAAACAAATGCTAGTGGAGATAAGGGTAAAATTGTAATTTTGCGCGAACGAGACAGTTCTTTTCCTTTGATTTTATCAAAAAAACGAGAATTATTTTTTGGAACAAGAAGTAGTACCACATTTCCGCCTACTTTAAAAATGTATGATTTTATTGGGAGTGCATACAAGGCTAATTCTATCCCTCTTGTGAACTCTGCCAATATTACTATCCCGATTATCAATATAAAAGATTTCTATAATAACTTTCCAAATAATATTCACATCAAAAATAATAATGTTAACGATGCAACTTCTTTTTCTTTTTCATCCTACAATAGATATACAACAACTTCTAATGTTACCAAAAAGATAAATGGAGGGTTCAATTTTAATTTAGGCTTATTTTCAATAGGTGCAAAACGTACAGTAACAGAAGTGTTTACTTCTAATACAATTACGGAAGGTAAGTCTGTATTTGGTCAATTAGACGTTTTTTTAAGAAATAAGCAATACTCATTATATGCCACTGATAATATTCTGAATAATATATCAGTGTCTTATCTTGATAGGTCATTTTTAAATGAATTGTATAATAATTCAACAAAAAATCTACTGGATACATATGGGTCGTTTGTTTTATCTAACTTTATGTCAGGTGGCAGGGCTACAGCTTTATATATTGGAGATTATAAATATTCTTCAACATCTGAGAACAAAGAAAAAGATATGACTACTACTATCGAGGGGTCATATAAATCAACAATAAAATCAGACTCTTTAGGCGTTAATGGGTCTCTTGGTTTTGGAAGAAATTACAACAATGGCAGTAGTGCTGAACAAAATTTTCAGAACATAAGACTCTCTATTAAAACCTTTGGAGGCTCGAAAAACTTTTCTTCTTTTACTATTCCAACAAAACTTGAAACAATAGATATAAATCTTGCTCCTTGGGTATCATCATTAAACAATGAAGATACGCACGAATTAGTGGAGATTGTAGACAATGGACTTATTTCTCTTTCACAATTAGTGCTTGAGGCAAATTTTAAGAAGAATATTCAAGCATATAATGAGGGTAAAGAAATTTCAAATAAATTAATTATACCACACATATTACTTGTTTATAGTTTTTATTCCCCTTTCAATTTAGGTCTTTCCAACAACTCTCTAATAGGAGATAAGTTTATGGAACAATATAAAGTTACCGCATTCCTTGTAACACGCTTCAGTGATTATATTCCTATAAAAATATCAAAAGGTACAGTTACTAAGAGTGGAATACAACTTCCAGGATATCCTATTCCAGATTTAAAACCCACATACGAAGATATGGTGCCTTTAATAACAGAAGTTACAAACGATTTAAAATCAATTTTTGGACTCTCTATAAGTTATGAACATATTGACAAAACTGTTTTAAATTCAAGGGGAAATGTTTTTGATATGATGGAAATGGATAAAACGAAAGCAAAAAAATATTATAATGATATGACAAAACTCACATATTGGTTATTTACGAATGGTATTAAAAAATATGGATTTACTATTTTTGATGACTATATTTTAAATACTTATGCTTTTAAATTTAAAGATGAGATTCCTGCTATCCCTACAATGGACTACAGGGAATTAGTAAACTATGTTATAATAGGATTATAGTATGACAAAAAATCATTTCCCTGTATTAAAGCTGTCTTAAAACAAGGCAGCTTTAATTATTTCAATTAGAATTTTGGGCATTACCCTACTGGGTCGGGCTTTTCTTTGTAATCTTTTTCTTAAAAACGGATTTACACTGCAATTCCTATTCCACAGTTTAAAAACGGTATCGGAATTTGAAGCTGCAGCTCGCCAGTGATTGAAATTTCGTGGATAAAACGGTTTGATTTGTGCCAGTGATTTCGGTCTATGTGTGCCACCTTTTCCGGTTCAAACCGTGCCAGTTTTTACGGTTCGATTTGTGCCACTTTGAAAAGATCAAGTTATCTTGTCCCTAAAAAAGGGATGCGGTATGGCAAATAAACTTGATCCTATGGATATAAAACAAATTTTAGTCTTAATCAACGACGGTTTTAGTAACCGCAAGATTGGTGCTACACTTGGTATATCTCGTAATACCGTTAACAGCTATGTACAACAGTTTAAATCAAGTGGTTACAGCATTGGCGAGCTTTTAAACTTTGAAGAGACTCGTTTAAACGAACTCTTCACCAGTAAAACTACTATCGACACTTCCCGGCATGATGATTTAATGCGTTATATTGAGCGTATCAAAGCAGCCCGGAGTCATCCCGGTTTTACTTTTCAGTACCATTATAATGAGTATGTAAATAATGTAAGCAACCCCTACAGCTACACTCAGTTCCTGGAGCACTTCCACCGTAAATACAGTAAAGTAAAAGGTTCAATGAAGCTTGAGCATATTGCAGGCCATGAGATGTTCGTTGACTTTGCCGGTAAAAAGCTTGAGATAGTAGATAAAGATACGGGTGAGATCAAACCGGTTGAAGTCTTCGTATCAATTTTACCCTGTAGTCAATATACTTATGTTGAAGCCTGTGCCACACAGAACCGTAATGATTTTATAAGTTGCTGTAAAAACGCATTACACTTTTATGGTGGTGTTCCAAAGGCAATCGTATCTGACAATCTAAAGTCTGCCGTTACAAGAGCCAGCAAACATGAAGCAGTTATTAACCGCTGCTTCAAAGACTTTGCCAGTTATTACGGTTGTGTTATTAACCCCACAAGAGTGTATGCTCCACAGGATAAAGCATTAGTAGAAAATGCTGTACACCTTACTTATCAAAGAATCTATTACCCTCTTCGAGAGATGACATTCTTCTCGATAGAAGAGCTCAACAGGGAGATCAGGCGATTGCTTACAGAATACAACAAACTGCTCTTTAAGCGTAAAGAGGCCAGCAGACTGGAACTGTTTCAGACAATAGAGCGAGGCTATCTGAAGCCATTACCCGCCGATCAGTACGAGATAAAAGAGTATCGCAGGGCAAAGGTTCAGAAAATGGGATATGTATATTTTTCACCCGATAAGAGTTATTATAGTGTACCATACCGCTATATAGGCAAACAAACACAAATACATTATACACAGAAACATATAGAGGTTTACTACAATCATCAGCGCATAGCCATACATCAGAGGAATCACACTACAGGCAGCTATAACACCAACTCGGATCACCTGAGCAGTACGCATCAATCATACCTGGGTTGGAATCCGGATTACTTTAAGAATAAAGCTGCAGCACATGGTGAGCATGTTGTCAGCTGTGTAGAACATATACTTGCATCTGTAGATTATCCTGAGATTGTGTAAGCTACCCCTTTTTAGGACAGTCTTTGATTAGACTGCTAAATTAGTTATTTATGTATACAATGTTATGATGTCGGACAGATTTTTGATAAGCCACTCCCAATACTAGACGATACAGCGGGCAAGACTGCCCGCCAGGGCACTCGTCTTGGCCTTGACCGCTGTAGTGGCTAGTGTTACCTTTGCTTGTCAAAACATCTGTCATACTGCTTCCTTTCGTTTTATCAGTTCTTCCCTATACTCAAAGGGTGTCATGTTGTCCAACGCCTCATGGGGCCGTTCTTCGTTGTAGTCATTCCGCCAGGCTTCTGTCAGTTCCCTGACTTCAGACAAGTTTCGGAAAATGTATCTGTCAAGTACAGCCCTTCTGTAGCTTCCGTTGAAGCGTTCAATGTAGCCGTTCTGGGTGGGTTTACCAGGCTGAGTATACATAATGTTTATCTCATTGCCTTTACACCAATCTTTGAACACCTGGGCGATAAACTCAGGACCATTGTCGCAGCGTATGTTCTTTGGTTTGCCATTAAGCCATATGACCTTTTCCAGAACTTTGATGACACGCTTTGCCGGCATGGACATCGATATCTCCTGTGTCACGGCAATCTTGCAGGCATCATCTATGATATTAAGAACACGGAATTGTCTTCCGCACTCAATCCTGTCACTGACAAAGTCAATGGACCAGGTAACATTGGGCTCTTTAGGCATAACCAGAGGATTCTTCACCCTTGCAGGCAGACGTTTCTTCAAACGGCTTCGCTTCTCATAGTGCATTGCCTTGTAAACCCTGTAAACCTTCTTGTGGTTCCATGTCTTACCCTCACGTCTCAGCCTTGAATAAATCTTCCAGAAGCCATCACCGAAGTTGGCGGCAGCACGGATTGCGTCTTCAACTTCAGTGTCATCTTTCTTGTCAGTATAATAGAAGTAGGAGCGATGGATGTCCATCAGCTTGCACGCCCGAGAGATGCTTACACCATATTCTTCCACTATATCTCCTGCCAATTCCTTCTTTACCTCGGGCTCTAGAGTTTTTTTTCGATGACCTCCTTCAGTATCTTGTTGTCAAGTGCAAGGTCAGCATACATCTGTTTCAACGTGCGGTTCTCATCTTCAAGCTCTTTGAGACGTTTAACCTGACTGATCTCCATTCCACTATACTTGGACTTCCAATTATAAAGGGTAGCCCTGGATATATTGTAGTCACGAGCTACAACTGCGGCATCCACCCCACTTTCAAGTTGATGGACTGCCTTTACCTTCTCTGACTCACTGTGTACTTTTTTTTTCATTTTATTTCCTATGCCAAACAAAGTTAATAATTTTGTCTAACTCGGAACTGTCCTACAAATAGGGAAGGTTACATAAAAAGGGAAGGTTACAAAATAACTTGTCAGGCTTAACTTTAAACATTAATCTAATACCCTCTCCTACCGCTGTTTTAGATGCTAACTTAACATTTAACCAAAATTCAAACTCTCCATCTGTCCAAAAGGGTTTAGGATTTCGAGGTCCTCCACCATAAGGATTGAAACGAGGATCTCCATCTTGGTCTGAAATATAATTAAATACTGCAGTAGGGTCTCCAATTTAGAGCTTCATTTTTTATTAAATCACGACACTCTTTATTTTCCGCCAAAACCATAGTCAATGCTTTAGCAAAATTTTCAATAATGATTTCTTTACCAGTTCCTTTGATATTGTTGGGATTTTCTACAGGTTGTTCAACATCCATCTTCTCGCACGCTACAAAGGAAGCCATTAATGCCATTACGGCAAAAAAGTAAAGCAGTTTTTTCATTTTTTGTTGAATTTATAATTATGCAAGATTGTTTGTCCCTTGGGGGTTTTGTTTCGGGGATAAGGCGGCGGTTGCCGCAAAAGTAACCGCCGCCCGGTGTGTCTTATTTCACAAAAGTTCCGGTGTAAGTTGTATTGTTAAGCGTAATGCTTACAGTATAAGTTCCGGCGGGAAGCGAAGATATATCGAGCATATCCGTTCTGTTGTTGTAACACGAAAAAACGGTTTGTGCGGCCCCGCCGGCACCATATACCTGTACATAAATATCGCCCGTGTAGTTCTCTACCGAGACGGATACTATATAATCATCGGCATAAGCCTCAACTAATGTGCTTGTGGCGGAGCGAGTTGAAGAATCGTGCTTTTCTAACTTAATTTTTTCTTTTGCCTTGTTTATTTCCATATTTGAAACGGATGTAAACGATTGTGCGCATAATATGCAGCATAGCAGGGCTGCAACCGTCAATAATTTAGTTTTCATTAATGGATGTGGTTTTTTGTTGTTTTATTTTCGGGTACAAAGTAACGGCAATTAAGGAGGGGGAGCAATAGTCCGGTGTGATTCTTACCCTGAAAATAATGTATTGTGTTGATATGCAGTTGTATTTGAAAAATATTCTTGCCGGAATTATTGTGGTAAACGACTGGGTCAGAAAAGCGACAACAGGAACCCGGGGTTGTCGGAGTTGATTTCGTGGCACGGGGCGGAAATTTCCGGATTATTTATTCAGTTTGGTAATGGCTGAAAATGATCTTGTGCCTGTATTTGTACTGATGATAAGACAGATCCTCCGATACAAATGTCCTAAAGCCTTCTTTCCTGTAATGGTTGCTTTCAATCTGAAAAAGAACCTTGCCAATACCTTTGTCGGGAAATATGGAAAACATTCCATTTATATCCACCGTTCCAATGCTGTCGGGTAGAATAGCTTTGGAATTATCCCGTTCGTGATAAAGAATGCCGTCTTTCGATTCGTTCAATTTGTAGTGCTGGACATCTATAACCGTTAATCCGTAATAAATATACACGTTGGATAGAATATCCGGCTTGATATCGTTACTGTTAACCGATGAATAATTGACGGAAAGAATGATTTCCGGTTTATCCTCAATTTTAGGTTCTTCCTTTTCACAACCGGTGAAAAAGAAGAACAGATTAAAAATGAGAAAGATTTTCAATGTTTGTTTTAGCATAACCACAAGAAGTTTCAGACAATTAATTCAATAATATGGGGCATACATATATTTGATAATGACCGGTTCTATATGCATTGTTAAAGTCCGGTATGGGATAAGAATTCCGTCCTTGAATGTTTTCAAATTTAAAATTATTGCTTCTGATAATCTCATCCTCAAAATTAACAGTAACAGTACCCAGGTCATCACTTCCCGTTGTTACTGATGTAGTTGAAGTGACTGTTTTGGTTTGTTTCTCACTTGATCCATACTTTGTGCCAGTTTTAATTATTTCTCCAATGCCTGGGTCGAAGCTAAAATTAGAAGCAAACTCGGTTGACGTTTGAACTGTTTGACTAGTTGTTTGAGGATCATCCTTCTCAAAAATAGATATTTTATAGGTAATACTGTATTTGGATAAGTCATAATCAAACATTGGTACTTCGATAAAACAAAAAAGATTTTGAATATCAGTTACCATGTATACAGTCCTTTTCTTCCAAAGTATGCCTTTAGTTTTAGAAATAACATTTATATTGAACAACTTGGTGGGATCTAATCTGAAACTTGTATTGGTTTCACTGCTAGGTGTGTTTTTTGATAAAACACTATATTTCACTTGAAATTCAAATTCTCCGTCAGTCCAAGGCGTCAACATGCTTCTCGATGTGCCAGGGATTGATATTTTTCTCATGTCAAACCAATCATTTTTATTGATTAGTTTGGGATCGTCTCGAAATCTGGTAATATTATCTATCAATGTTGAAGGATTACCTAAAAATTTAAAGCCAACAATACTTTCTCTAAACCTGACGTCTAATCTTCCTCTATCATTTGAATTTGTCAGGTTGTAATAAACATAATCTCTTTGCCAACCAATCAAGTTATTGGGAAATATATTATATGCTTCCAACGCTTTTTGAATCTTTACATTGTTATTATAATCGTCTCGCCTTGTCTCAGGTCTCGGCATGGTGTTATCAAAAACCGGATCAGTAAATTCAAACTCAATATTTGGATTTTTTGTGCTTCTTAATATAGAAGAATGGCTGTCCCTCTCTTTTTTAAGAATAATGCGTTCGTTTATTTTAAGGACAACAATTGGGAAGCCTGGTATTTCGTCAGGTTCTAGAACATATTCATTTCCTTTTGCATCATAACAATAGGTAAGTAAACTATTGTTCGGACGTACAGCAACATCCGGAAATTCGGTTTGAACATTCCATGAATCACAAGAGAAGGAGTTTTCCGGTAAAGAAGGCACAAAAATAGTCAATGTCGGAAAGGATTCCATCATAAAATCCATATCTTTAGAATCTAAATAAGTTAACATAAGATTTTCTAAAGTTGTACCGTCATTAAGTTTTTTATCTTTTACAAGCATGTAAAGGACATCATAATCATAGTTGATTCTTCTTAAAGCCTCGGTTTTTATTAATTCCCTGCATTCCTTGTTCTCATACAGGACATTGGCAAGTGCTTTAGCAAAATTTTCAATAATGATTTCTTTACCAGTTCCTTTGATATTGTTGGGATTTTCTACAGGTTGTTCAATATCCATCTTCTCGCACGCTACAAAGGAAGCCATTAATGCCATTACGGCAAAAAAGTAAAGCAGTTTTTTCATTTTTTGTTGAATTTATAATTATGCAAGATTGTTTGTCCCTTGGGGGTTTTGTTTCGGGGATAAGGCGGCGGTTGCCGCAAAAGTAACCGCCGCCCGGTGTGTCTTATTTCACAAAAGTTCCGGTGTAAGTTGTATTGTTAAGCGTAATGCTTACAGTATAAGTTCCGGCGGGAAGCGAAGATATATCGAGCATATCCGTTCTGTTGTTGTAACACGAAAAAACGGTTTGTGCGGCCCCGCCGGCACCATATACCTGTACATAAATATCGCCCGTGTAGTTCTCTACCGAGACGGATACTATATAATCATCGGCATAAGCCTCAACTAATGTGCTTGTGGCGGAGCGAGTTGAAGAATCGTGCTTTTCTAACTTAATTTTTTCTTTTGCCTTGTTTATTTCCATATTTGAAACGGATGTAAACGATTGTGCGCATAATATGCAGCATAGCAGGGCTGCAACCGTCAATAATTTAGTTTTCATTAATGGATGTGGTTTTTTGTTGTTTTATTTTCGGGTACAAAGTAACGGCAATTAAGGAGGGGGAGCAATAGTCCGGTGCGATTCTTACCCTGAAAACAATGTATTATGTTGATATACAGTTGTGTTTGAAAAATATTCTTACCGGAATTATTGTGGTAAACGACAGGGTCAGAAAAGCGACAACATAAATTCGGGGTTGTCAAACGCGGAGGCATTGACGTGTATTTTCTTTTTCAGGTACGATTTTTTCGATTTCAGGTTGGCCGGAGTGGTGTTAAGTAACGCCACAATGTGCTCGTTTCCGGCTCCAATGGCCAGCATAAAGAGCAGTATGCGGTCGGTTTCATTTAATAGTTCCAGCCCATTGGCGGTTTTCAGCGTTTCTGCCAACAACTCGTCAGTAAAAAGTTGCTGAGTGGTTTTATCGAAAAGTTGACGGTTGTCTTTTAATATTTGCTCGTATTTATCGGCCGTGTCGTTGTCTTTTGCCCGTATTTTGTTTGAAAAAGTAAGCAGTTCTTGCTGTAAACTGTTGTGCAACTTCAGGTAAGGCAGCACAATATTTATCATGCGGCGGTTTTCGGACGCTTGTTGCCGAGCCAATCGCAGTTTGCTTCGGGCATTGTTTTTTTCGAGCAGGGCTATTTTTCTACGGCGGTTCCAGTCGAATATGACCGCGGCCAAAAGTAAAAGAAGCGATAACGAGACGCTTGTAAATATCCTGCCCCGTTTTTGCGCCTTCAGGGCTTTGTTCTCTGCTTCGGCAAGGTTGTAGCGCTTTTCCAATTCCTGTATTTGGGTATCGAGCCGGGTATCGATGCTTTTCTCGTAGGCCTCGAACGCTTTTTGGCGGTACTCCAATGCCAGCCGCAGGTTATTTTGCCTCTCAGCTATATCGGCAACATTATCATACAATAAATAGTTAAGTTTGTAAGCAGAATCCGTAATATGTTCAATGGCAAGTTTTGCATAATACATGGAACTGTCAGCTTGCCCGTTACCGGTGTAAGCATCGGAAAGAGAGTAGTAGAGGCGAAACAACTGAGGAGTTTCTTTCAGATAAGGAATCAAATTAAAACGTTTTTTGGTGTATTCCAATTTTTTGTCATTAATGTTCTGAGTACCAAAATAAGTAGCTTGAGCATTGTGCAATTTATATAAAACATCGGGCGATTCATCGGCAGAAATTTGCGCAGAATCTAAATACACTTTACCTTCTTGGTAATTTTCTTGCTCCATTTCATTCCAAAACAACGCCAGATATGTGTCAAAAACGTGAATTGAATCTCTTTCTTGTTTTGCCGTTTGCAACGCTTTATTGAAATAGTTGTAGGCTGAGCTGAAATCATTGTTGTTCGATAATAAATCACCCAGATGATAATAGAGCATATATCCGGTGCTGGGATTGGACCGTTTTTGTTTTAAATATAACTGTTCCGCCTCTTTCAAGGGAGTAAAGACAGTGCTGTCCGCAACTCCCATCCGGTGTCGCACAATGGATAAATACGTGAGTGCACGGATGTGATTTTCGCTCCGCTTACCGTTATGGTGGTAATGGCGGTGCACGGCGTTTATCAGCGAATCGGAGGTGAACTGCACAAACCTTTTGTCGTCGGCAATAGTTTTCAACAAGCCGTAATATGCCCGGTTGGCGCGGGAGAGTTCTTTAGGGTTTAATTGAAGCAAACTGTCGTGTATGGCCTCGGGGTGTTCTTCCAGTAAGGAATCCCATTGTTGTAGCCGGGCATATATTGACCGGTTGTGATCACGGCGGCACAAAGCCAGGATCAACAATAAGGCAAGCAATATGGCTGCTTTTTTTAACATAACGGCTTCCGCTTAGGGATGTGGTTACCGCAAAAATAGCAAAATTTTAACGAAAAACAATATCCTTCACAATTTCCATTCCGACGTGCTCGTTTAGTTTATCCATCAGGGTCTGTTTGTTCAGGATCAGCTCGGCGCGCAACACCGATGAAGTAAGCTGCACGTGCAGGACGTTTCGCCGGAAATAGACGTTTTTGGTGTAGTGCGAAACCCCTTCGCCCAACAGTTCCCGCCACGCCGAGACGGCGCGATGTTCGGCCACCGATGTCTTCAATCCGGGATTTTCATCGAAGAATTCCGAAAGGATGTTGGCTATGGGTTGGGCGTTTTTTTTAAGCATACTCTGTTATCTCCCCGTCTTTCACCCAATAGATGTGGTGGCTGTTGTTGATCCGTTCCAGTATTTTATCGAACGACCCCCGGTTGGTATCGGAGATAAAAATCTGGCCAAATTCATTACCCTCAATCCAATAATGACAACAATATCATTCACATTACTAATTATCACTTTCCTTACACTGCAAAACGGCATTGCCCAACCTCTGACTAAAAACTCAAAAAGTTTTCCTGTGCCTGCACCACACCAACTCAAATGGCACGAAGCCGGATTGGGCGTGATTTTTCATTACGACCTGCACGTTTTCGACGGTAAAAAATACAATCAGACCGCAACCGTATCGCGCCGGTTGAAGATTACAACATATTCAACCCGGAGGAATTAGATACCGATCAATGGATTCGCGCTGCAAAAGCAATGGGTGCCAAATTCGCTGTGATTACCGCCACGCACGAAACAGGATTCGCCATTTATCAAAGCGATGTAAATCCGTACAGCATGAAAGCCCTGAAATGGAGCGATGGCAAAGGCGATATCGTGAGCGATTTTGTGAAATCGTGTCGTAAATACGACATCCAACCCGGAATCTACATCGGTATCCGCTGGAATTCACTTTTCGGAATTCATAACTTCAAAGCCGAAGGCGACGTGAAGCGTTTGGAAGAATTTGGTGCTCGTGTGGAGGAATTAACCGCACATCCGTTGAAATCAACTGCCGGAACTGGCAAAATAATTAACCTCAGTTTAGATAAATGCCAATTCGCTAATCAGATAATTGTTCAAGAAAATATAGCCAAAGGTGAACGCATTCGTAAATACAAAGTGGAAGGCCTGACAAGACGTGGTTGGAAAACGCTTTGCGAAGGTGAATCGGTGGGGTATAAGCGTATTCAGGCCTTTGAACCTGTAGAGGTAAGCCGTGCACGGCTTACCATTGAGCAGCAAATAGATGTTCCGCAAATTAGGAATTTCAGCATATTTAACGTTAATTTGTAGTCTCAGAAGACCATTGTTAAACTTCAGCAATTGTGTTAAACTTTTAAAATATTAAACTTAATCGCTTATTTGCTGTTTTATTATTAAAATCACAAAATATTAATTAAGATGTTTAACAAAACTGACATTACTACCACAGTGAAGCAGTATATAGCAAGAGAATCATTTTATCAAAGCAATACTGTTCAAGAGGATACATTAATATTTGAGAACGGTTTACTGGATTCTATGGGTTTTCTTTTTTTAATTGACTTTTTGAAAGATGAATTTCATATTGAGGTTGAAGATAGTGATCTGGTGGATGACAATTTCAAATCCATCAACAATATATCGGCATTTGTCCTCAAGAAATTGGAGCAAAAAGAATAAAAATCAATGTGTATAGGTTAAGGTATTTCACTAACATTGAGAAAAATGTCTGGATTGGTTGGATTTTTTTCTAAAAGTGGGACTGTTGATTCTTTGGCTGTTTTAAGACGTATGCTTACACGGATAAAGCACAGGGGATCAGGGCATATAGGCGTATATGTATCAGGTTGTGTTGGATTGGGTGAAGGGCAGAACACTTCAAATGTTATGCAGGGACAGGAATCGCCATTTTCAAATGAAGAGGAATCGTTATGGATTGTATGGAGTGGATCGGTGTTTAATCGTTCAGAATTAAAATCAATACTGGTCAAGAGGAGGTGTCATGTCAAATCAGATGGAGATGCTGAACTAGTTCTTCGTTTGTATGAACATTTTGGGATAAAATGCCTGAATATGATCAACGGTCAATTTGCCTTTTCCATCTTGAATGTAGCGAAAGAAGAGCTGACTCTTGCCCGCGACAGAGTGGGTATATGCCCGATATACTACAGCTTGATACCCGGCGGATTGGTTTTCGCATCTGAAATAAAAGCTCTATTTGAATATCCACAGGTTACTCGAAAGATTTCAGGCAGGTCTCTCTCACAGATTGCAACATTCTGGACAACCATAACTCCTGATACAATTTTTGAAGGAGTTTCTGAACTTTCTCCCGGGCACTACCTCACAATAAATCGTGAAGGATTGAAAATTGAATCTTATTGGGAATATCCCGTTTATTTGCCGGAAGAATACTCCGGACTTAGCCTGGCAGAGTCTATGGATCAATTTGATGAGCTGATGTGCGATGCTGTATCCATCAGAACAGAGCCTGCCCAACCATATGGTGCCTATCTAAGCGGAGGATTAGATTCTTCAGTGATTATTTCCTACATAAAAAAGATTCACCCTGATCTGGACCTCAATACCTTCTCCATTGGCTTTAGCAACCCAAAATTCGATGAGTCAGCATATCAAGATATAGCAGCCGAATTCTTTAGAACGAATCGCCACAGACTGGCCTGCAACGATGAAGATATTGCTGCTAATTTTAAAGAGGTGGTATGGCATGCTGAAACCACACTGTTACGCAGCGCTCCCGTACCCATATTTTTACTCTCTAAACTAGTGAAAAATAGTAATATCGAAATAGTATTTACCGGGGAAGGGTCTGATGAAATATTGGGGGGTTACAATATTTACAAGGAGGCGGTGATAAGAGAGTTTTGGTCGAAAGAACCCACATCGAAGTACAGATACTTGTTGCTTAAAAGTCTCTATCCCTATATGTCGCAGATGGGAGATACAAACGAGATGGCGCTGAAGATGTTTTTCGGATACAAATTAAGTGAAACATCTTCCCCCATCTACTCACATTTGTTGCGGTGGAACAATACATCACGTATCAGGAGTTTTTTTTCATCCGATATAAAAGCTGAGACTAATGATTATCACCCTGTAGATGAGCTCTCAGATAAATTGAAGTCAAAACTGAAAGGAGTCGATCTTTTGTCACGTGCCCAATGGCTTGAAGCAACCATTTTCACTTCAGGGTATCTATTGTCTTCACAAGGTGAACGCATGGCCATGGCTCACTCTGTTGATGGGCGATATCCTTTCATGGATCACCGTGTAATTGAATTTTGTATGAAGTTGAGACCCTCTTACAAACTGAAAGGGTTGCAAGAGAAATATCTTTTGAAAAAGATGATGAGAAACAGGGTGCCTGAAAAAATTATTGCCAGACAAAAGCAACCTTACAGAGCACCCGTTGCATCTTCTTTCCGTTCAGAATACCTGCCAGACTACCTACAGGAACTTCTTTCTAAAGAAAAGATACAATCTATCGGCATTTTCGACTATGGAAGGGTGAAGTTACTTCTTGATAAGATGGAATTGATGCATCACATAACTGAAATTGATGGTATGGCATTCACTGCTATTTTGTCGACTCAGATTTTGAATTCCTGTTTTGTTGAAAAATCAGTTCCAACATTAATAGAATCGGAGCTTGTAAAGTTGGACAGGGTTGTTTATTCCAGATAACATCAATATAAATAATGAGATGAATGGGAAAAAAGCTGAAAAAAAAATTGTCTCATGATCTTTTATATATTGAAGACATTGAGAGTGCGTGCAATGCTATAGTAAAGAAACTGCATGACACTGTGGTTCACCGATTTAATCGCAAGGGTGCAGTTGTGGGAATTAGCGGAGGCATTGATTCATCAACAACACTGGCTTTATCTGTAAGGGCATTTGGTCCTGAAAATGTGCTAGGGCTAATATTGCCGGAATCAGAGTCAAGCTCTGAAAGCGAACAGATGGCCAGGCGACTGGCAATACAATTTGGAGTAGAGGCGGTTGTTGAAAACATAACTGATGCCCTAAAGGGGTTTAACTGCTATGCACGTCGCAATAGAGCTATTTCAAACGCTATTCCAGAGTTCAATCCACTGGCTGACAAGTCGAAAATCGTCATCAACCAATCTGCTGAAAGGAATATTCCCCCTCTCTTTTCTGTAACAATAGTCACCCCAAATGGTGAAGTAAAGAGGAAAATTCTCTCCAGGAAAGATTACTTGCAAATTGTTGCATCGTCTAATTTTAAGCAGCGTGCAAGGATGTCTATGCTTTATTATTACGCAGAGAGCCTTTACTATGCCGTGATTGGCACACACAACAAACAAGAATTTGAGCAAGGTTTTTTTGTCAAATATGGAGATGGAGGTGCAGATGTGATGCCAATTACCCATCTTTACAAAACGCAAGTGTATCAACTGGCTAAATACCTGGGTATACCAAAGGAAGTAATTGACAGAACTCCCACTACCGACACATACAGCGCGGAACAAACGCAGGAAGAATTTTTTTTTCAAATGCCCTACGAGACTTTGGATTTAATTATGTATGGTACGGAGAATCATTACACTGTAAAGGAAATTGCAGATTCGGTAGGCAAAACTGAGGAAGAGGCAGGCAGTATTATTGCAAACTTGCAGAGAAAAAGAAAGACAACCGAATATTTAAGATCCAAGACAATATACTTTTGAATTCATAATCAATTTTTCATTGCAATGAATCTTTTCGATTATCTGTTCAGTGAGGGTAAAGAAATGGATAAAAAATTCATTTTGAATGAAGGAGAAAAAATTTCCTTCAAAGAGCTTTATTGGAGAAGTTTGACTCTGGCAGACTATCTTTCTGATCGATTAGGCGAGGATAACAAGATTATTTTAATCAGTCAGAACTCACTATTTTTCATCACCTGCTACCTGGCTATCATCAAATCGGGAAATGTTTGCGTGCCATTGAATCCATCGATAGAGCAGGAAAACCTGAGTTACATCGAAAGTCTAACCCAGTGCAAATATTCGTTTGCGTCTGATCAATCAATGAAAAATCATACATTCAGAAGTGAATTATTCAATGAATCGAAGCTGGATGAGATCATACAATCCCAGAAGGAGCGCAATGGAAACAGCAGAACGGAACTTTCGCAAAATAGTTTGTTTAATGAAAACAGATTAGCTGATATCTTGTTCACTTCCGGATCTACGGGAGCTCCCAAAGGGGTAATGCTGACTCATAGGAACCTTCGGGCCAACACGGAATCAATTCTCTCCTATTTAAAACTGAGGTCGGATGATTCCATCTTGTTGGTTCTTCCACTCTACTATTGTTATGGTTTATCCATTCTACATACCCATCTTAAAGTGGGTGCAGCCATTCTGTTGCATAATAATTTTGCATTACTGGGATCTGTAATAGATAACCTTGTAAAGTATCGATTAACCGGTTTTGCCGGCGTTCCGAGTCATTTTCAACTGTTATTGAGAAAATCACTCACTTTTAAAAACACAAGATTCGCTCATTTGCGGTATGTTACTCAAGCAGGGGGAAAACTTCATGAAGCTTTTATTGAAGAGTTTGTCAATGCTTTCCCTGCCATTGACTTTTATGTGATGTACGGGCAAACGGAAGCAACAGCAAGATTGACCTACCTACCCCCAGCATTGCTAAAATTAAAAATCGGATCCGTCGGCAATCCCATACCCGGGGTTACCTTGGATATCGTGAACGAAGATGGTCAATCAACTAAGGTTGGAGAAGTTGGCGAAATAATTGTGAAAGGAGAGAACATCATGAAAGGTTATTTTAACGATCCGGTTGGCACAAGCGAAACGTTGAAAAATGGATGGCTATACACAGGTGATTTGGGTTATTTTGACGAAGATGGGTTTTTATTTCTGACTGACCGCAAGAAAGGAATCCTGAAAATAGGGGGGTATCGCATCAGCCCCAAAGAGATTGAAGAGGTAATCACAACAATTCCTGAAGTTATTGACTGCACGGTAACGGCTATTGAGGATGAATTACTGGGGGAAGCAATAAAAGCAAAGGTTGTTGTAAATGAAGGCTGCGATCAAGAGGAGTTGAAAAATAAAATTTCGATGTTGTGCAATCAAAAACTTTCCAGTAATAAAATGCCAAAAATAATTGAGTTTTCATTGATGTTTGATCTCAATGCGATTGGTAAAAAAAAGTCACATCCATCACATCCTTTCCAAGGGGATCAAACTCCATAAATTAAATGACGATGAGGACAAAAAGAAACATTGCGATAAGTAAATCTGCAATTATTGGATATAATGTGCAGATAGGGAGAAATGCAATTATTCACGATCATGTAGAGATTATGGATCATACCATCATAGGGGATAATTGTATTATTGGTGAACCGGATGCCCGCTACTACAAAGATGACAACTATACAAATCCCAAAACACAGATCGGGGCACATTCACTTATCAGGAGCGGATCAATTATCTATTCGGGTAGCCTGTTTGGAGAATACTTTGCCACCGGGAACATGGTTTCCATCAGAGAAAAATCAATATTTGGGAAACACTGTTCGGTGGGGACATTCAGCGATGTGCAAGGAGATGTGAAATTTGGCGACTATTGTCGTTTAAACAGTCATGTGCAAATAGGGAGCAAGTGCATGTTTGGAAGTTTCGTCTTCATCTATCCCATGGTAGTTTTCACGAATGATCCTTTACCTCCTTCCAATCACCTGGTTGGTACAACTGTCGACAATTTTTCTCAAATTGCATCTGGCTCAATCATATTACCAGGATTGACCATCGGAAAACACTGTCTGATAGGGGCCAAATCTCTTATAAACAAAAATGTACCCGATTTTGAGTTTCATGCAGGCAACCCTGCGATACGAATTGGGAAAGTAACTCATTTGTGGTCCAATGAAAACAAAAGACCACATTATCCGTGGCCCTATAATTTTGATAGGAACCTGCCGTGGAGTGGAATAGGGTTTGATGAGTGGACAAAAACAGAAGAGGGAAAAATGTATTCACTTTGAACATACTTTCAGTCAACATTCATCAAATCCCTTGTAGTGGACAATCAGTGGCAGGCCTTCTATCAGCAGTACATTCTGATGCTATACCTGCGTAAAAAAGGGTTCATTGATCAAATATGAGGATTCCAACTCTGGCAAATGTAAAGAAATTTATCAGCTTAAAGCATTGTTGCACTATAAAATAATGAATGTTCAAATATAAGCAGATTGACTATTTCAAAATTGTCAAACAGCTACAAGTTCCACAGAACATCTATTACATTCAAATATCCCCGGTAAGTCAGATCTGTTTGCCACACTATCTACAGTCAATGTTCTATACAGTGAGGGTAGTGGGCATATACAACGCCGGATCAACTTCGGAAAATACCGGAGTTACGCCTTTATAGGTCCAACAGAGAACCCTTGAAATAGTATCCAAAGATGTGGAATTGACATATTATGACCTATGTATGACATGAAAAAAAGCACCTACCGATTTGAATCGATAAGTGCTTGATTTTTTAGTGACCCCGGAGGGGCTCGAACCCTCGACCCATTGATTAAGAGGCCGCAAACATAATATATCGATTCTTACCGATATATATTATTTATCTGTTTTTCTGCTATTTATGATTTTCACCAATGTTAATTTTATCTATATATTTGGTTATTTTTCGATGTTTCTCTACATTTGTATGACCTATGTATGACCCAATTTATTTTGTAATGCTTTGATAAACTATACATTTAGCGGGGTGAAAATTTCACTGGTTCGGAAAATAAAGAACGGCAGGAACAAAAATGAGCAACCAATCTATTGGCGCGTTACTTTTCTGCGTAAACAATCTTACTATTTTACCGGGTTAAAGTACGATGATCAGGAATGGGATGCTTTCTTAAATCGTAATCTGAAAAAACACGCTGAGACAAAGGCCTTGTTAGACAAATACTTTCACTCTACCATCAAGCCGATTATCGATGATCTGGCATCAAATAATCAATTCACCCTTGCAGCCTTCAATTCAAGATTTCTGAATATTGACACACAAGAGATCACCGTGAATCAAGCTTTTAAAAATAAGATCGATTACCTGGAAAGTGAATTCAGGCTGGGCAGTGCAGGGGTATACAAAGCTACCATAAAAGCGTTGATGCGGTTCAAGCATTTCAAACAACTAAAAAATCGTACTGATAAAAATGCATTCATCGCACTCTGTAGGGAGAAGCGACATGTTACCATCGGGAAAGATGTCCTTGATATTGAACATACGATCAATTTTGAGGAAATCACCACCGGGTTCCTGGAAGAGTGCGAGAAGTTCTGGTTCGAGACTGAGATCTCTCCTGCCACGATGGGAATCTACATGAGGACATTGAGAGCAATCGTTAATAATAACAGGGGTGATAAACCATATATTGATGCTGAGAAGTACCCCTTTGGCGTGACGAGGGGTAAATATGCCATTCCGGAGGGAGGCAGGAGAGAGATCGCATTATCGATTGAGCAGATATGGAAGATTGAGAATTACCAGACAGAAAATGTTACGCTGGCCACCGCGCGCGACATATTCGTATTCATGTTCTACTGCAACGGATTGAATTTCGGTGACCTCTGCCGATTGCGGTATGAGAACATCGATGTGTCGAACAATGAAATCGTCTTTCAGCGAAAAAAGACACTGAGAAAAACAGCGAAACCAACATTTATTTACGTGCCAATACTTCCTCCGATGATTGAAATAATCAACCGGCAAGGGAATAAGGACCAGGATGGATATATCTTCCCCTTTCTGAATGGCATTGAACCCACTGATAGCAATGAGCGAAAAATCATCAACGCAATGAGGCTCAGTTTAGACCAGATCAACACTTCACTCAAACAGATAGCAAATGAACTGGGACTGGATCCGGACCTATCGACCTCCTATACCCGGAACAGTTACATCACTCATCTCACCAGTGAATTACTTGTGAACCCCATCGTGGTTAGAAAGATGGTCGGCCATAGTACAAGGAAGGATGTCACTGCCGGCTATGTGAAGCTGACAGCCAAGAAGCGGAGAGAGATCAATATGAAGCTGCTGAATCCGGAGAAGAGGTATGCTACGATTAACTCAGGGAGGGTGATTTAGTATTTTATAGATTGTAATTTTCTCATTTTCAGACAAAATCTCTGTTATATAATGAATTTGTACAATATAGAAATTAATAAATTAATTTTTTATTCAATTCTACGTTCAATCAAAATAGTTACTATATTTGTTTTTACTAAAAATGTATTAATAATGTATAATAGGGAAGACTGTTTGAACTTATAAGTCAACTAAATAAGTAATGCTATGAAAAAAATGAAATTATTTTCTTTATTGATAATTTGCGCTGGTTTTAACAGCTGCGCTATTCTAAAACCACCTATAATTGTAAAAAACGAGTTTATTGGGAACTATAAATACATATATGTGGCATCAACAAATAGTTTGACTTCAAGTTCGGGGTCTTCTTACGGAGGACAGTATTATTCATCAAGCAAAAGTGTCAATCCAAGTGATGTTATAATCGGGATATTGACCAAAGAAGGGTTCATAGCATTGCCTGAGATAAAACCAGAATTAATTGACCAAACCCTAATCGTTAATTATGGAGAAAGCGGTAAAAGAAATATCGCCGGTGGTCTTGGTGGCTATACAATTGAAGTTACGATCCAATTCATTTCCGCTAAAACACATACACTTATGAGTTCTTGTACTGCTGAAGGACAAGGAGAAACAGAAGCTGACGATATAAGAAAAGCAATAAACCGTTGTTTAGCTGGGCTATTGGATAGATGAACAAAATAAAGTTCTCTCAATAATTATAATAAAAAAATACCTTGCATAATTTCGATGAAATATTGTTATTGTTAGCGTTTTTAATTATTGTCATCTTACCTTTTGTTTACAAATTGTATCTACCGATATTAAAAGGTAAAAAAGGCGAGGCAAAGGTTAGAAGACAATTGAATAAGCTTCCAAAGGATGAATATTATAGTCTAAATGATATTTTGATCAAAACAAATAGAGGTTACTGTCAGATAGATCACATTGTCATCTCTATATATGGTATCTATGTAATTGAGACTAAGAACTACACAGGTTGGATTTATGGACATGAGAATTCAGAAAAATGGACACAATCAATATATGGCAATAAAACAAAATTTAGAAATCCGATTAAACAAAATTGGGGTCATATATATGCAATTAAAAATGTTCTATCGGATTACGGTAAAATAAAGTATTTCTCCATTGTTGTTTTTGCTGGTACTGCAATACTCAAAAACGTAAATTCCATAGTCCCCGTAATTTATAGCAAACGGCTATATAAAACTATTATTGGGCAAAAAGGGATACCATGTTTATCGATTAGAGAGATTGAAGTCATATCTAATAAGATAAACAAAATTAATATTCAAGACAGAAAAGATAAGAGAAAAGCAAAAAAAGAACTAGTAAAACAGATTAAGACTGGTATATCTGAAAGGAATCAGAAAGAAAAGCAATTGATTTGTCCAAGTTGCGGAGGCAATTTAATATTGAGAAAAGGTAAGTACGGAAAATTTTATGGTTGTTCAAATTACCCAAAATGCAGATATTCTAAAGAAAAATAATGAATTATTAATCGATTGAGAACAATACAGATAAGGTAAAAGAGAAAAATGATGAAATAATAAAGAAGGATGCATTTTTGCTCTACCTAGAAGACAACATTAAATACCTTTCCTTTGAGGATACAATTACTGCGTGTAAAAAATGTGCATATAATTTTGATATAAACAACATGGAATTATGTCCCAAATGTAAAGAATATTATAAAAGCATTAAGTATTCGCATTTAACCTTAAGAGAGATATTATCGATATCTTTCTTTATTTATTTAAATATTTGTTAGTTTTGCATCTATAACCCTGGTACTGATGAAAACGTAGGTTTCCACCTCTGCATTAGGATTAATTGGAACTTTCGTAAATGATAATAAAGCAACAATTATTATTTGTTATTATTTTATTGATATACAATCCACTATAAAATTGCACTAATAATTTATCAATATCAATTTACGAATGTTATAAATTCGGGTATTTACGAAAGTTGTAAAAATATTGCGTAAACAACACGTTATGGGGCATTACAAAAACCCTGACAAATTGACAAACAGCGGATTACATAAAATAATAGGATAAAATGAAACGACTTTTAAGACATCCGATTTATTTATTGATACTTTTTGGTCTTTTAGTTTCAATGATTGCAAAAGCGGATACTTGGGGGAATCCGAGTGTTAAGACATATTATTCAGATAATAAAGAATTTAAATTAATTATTACCCCTAAACGGACTTCTGACAAATATTACCTATGGAATTACTACAAGAGTAACAACCATCCCCAAACCAAAAAGATTTTACGGAAAAAGAAAAAGTTTATGCAGAGCATTTCTGCCCAAGATACTGTTTTAATACCATGTAAAGGGGAGTTATATATGGTAAAAGGAACAACTGATAGCGTTTTAATTTGGGAAAGGACATTATTAAATGATATTTGTCCTACTTATGCGATAGTGGCAAATGATGGTTCTTCAATTGCGACCTTTGATAATTGGTATTCGACTGGATATGGAGTAAATGTTTTTGTTGTCTATGATGAGAAAGGAAATGCAAGAAAGACATATAAACTTGAGGAAATAAGCCCCTTTCCTTTAAATGATTATTCCATGTCAATATCATCGTTGTTTTGGAGAAAAAATGTTCATTATATTGATAATGACTGTATTGAAATTATTTTTGAGACAGACGAAAATAAAACAACCAAACGTATTTATAATTTGAATAGATTAGAGTTCGAATAATAACGCCCCATAACAATCTGTATACGCCAGCCGGGGCTCCACAACATATTGCAAGCTTCGTTTTTCCTTATTACCCGCTCACGGCTTGACACAATCTTATGGGGTCTGAAAGCCCCGGCCGACCGCATACAGGTCAACGTTACCGCTAATGTTAAGAAAACACCTACATACAATGAAACATATACTGATTGGATTATTGAGTTTTTCTTTTTTGAATTGTTTCTGTCAAACGAACGATTTTGATACTCTTGTTACTAAGTTTAGGGAACGACTAGAATATGATGATTACAAGGTGAATTTACCTGTTATTCATAAAGGAGAAGACTTTAATATAATTCTTTCTGAATCTTCGCTCGAATTTAAAGAGAAAGAAATTGTATTTGAAAACCCTAATCAAAATAATTCATTTCCATTATCATTTTCGGTAATATTCAAAGAAAACATAGTGTCGCTGTTTGAGCCTGGAACTTTTGTATGTCATAAACTATCAGACTTTTCAAGAAACGAGGAACTTGAAAAAGAATTAAATACAAAACGATTTGATTACCACTGGTTAATCAACAATAATTTGTGTGGATTATCAAATGGAAAATATTGGCTCTTTGACTCTACAAGCAATTGGACGAAATTTGAACAAAAATTACCGTTTGAAAAAAAACCAAAACTTTTTGAGAACAAGGAATACCTTGCTTATTGTGATTGTCATGGAGAATGGGGTGGAACAGTTTATTTTTATAACAGGGCAAATGAAAATACATATTTTACCGAGGCCACTTGTGCAAATTCGATAATTGAAACAGATAAAGGCTATAAAGTCTTATCGCATCTAGGACACGGAATGGGCAGTGCTGATTTGAAATTAATTGCTGACCCTTCAAAACTGTCTAATCTAAAAGATTTTGACTCAAAAACTAAAAATATAAATGCTCTTGGATACTCTGATAAATCAGGTCATCCCAAAACTGTTTTTGATTTTTATTGGGTTCAGATTTTTTCAAGCTTTAATTGGAATGGGCAAACAATCTATATGGTTAATTGGCAAGACAGGACATTTCTATCTGAAATTAGAAAAAAGGATATAATAATTGTTGACCCACTCTTTAATTCAGATTTATACACACATGACCCGATTACAACTCAATACGAAAATGGAGTGATTTTAATGAATCTTGATTTTTATGGACTTGGTAGAGAAAGAGAAGTTTCAATGATTATAATTAAAGACAAAGAGATTACAAAAATTGATTGGAATAATAAACACTAGCGGTAATCGAGTAGACTGCCCCGCCAGCCTTGGCTGACGGGGAGAGCCTCTCACACCACTGTACGTACGGTTCACGTATACAGCGGTTCGTTAAGAAATGGAGCAATTTTCTGATAATAAGTAAACATAGGTTCGTAACCGCGTTGTTGCAGACGTTCCACCGTGATGGTGGTTTTCAAAATAGGGCTACAGGCGACCGCCCATGTACCCATTCGGCTACGGCTGTGGCTGTATGCGTGTTCAAGGTCAACGCCCAAACGTATCAGGTTTTTCCGTCTTCGTTCGGATTTCTTCCATTGTTTCCAGATACAGCAACGTAGCCGGTTACGCACCCACCCATCCACATCTTTGAGTTTTTCCTGGATACTTGCCATGCGGTAGTATTGAAGCCAGCCTCGCTGTACTTCTTTCAGTTTGTGGATACGCTCATCGAAACTGGCGGGTGTGGTTTTTCGGGTGATGGCTTTGAGTTTTAGTTTCAGGTTTTTCCATCCTTTGCCGCTTACCACCAGCTGGTATTTGCCTTTTTCCCCCTTTTTGTAAGTGGGCACAAAACCATATCCTAATAGCGAAAAGTTTACGGGGCGACGGATTCCACTTTTCTCCCGATTAATAGGCAGGTGTAGTTTACTCTTTAGAAAGAGAAAGATCTCGTTGCCTGTTTTGCGGGCATGCCATTGGCTTTTGCAATAAATGCTAAAGTCGTCAGCATAGCGGACAGACTTTAATCCACGTCTGTCTAATTCTTTATCCAATTCATCTAACATGATATTGGAGAGAATCGGGCTCAGCGGACTGCCCTGTGGTACTCCTTTTCGGCGTTTGACTAACTTCCCGTTGATTAAAATCGGCGCTCGCAGCCATTTGCGGATAAGACGCAGCGTAAGCGGGCATTTTACCTTGCGATACAACAATTGCAGCAAAATGCAGTGGTCTACTTCGTCAAAGAAGCTCTTCAGGTCAATGTCTACTATATCCTGATAACCATTGTTTATATACTCCAATGCTTTGAGTACCGCTTGCAGGGCATTCTTATTCGGGCGAAATCCATAACTGTAATCCTCAAATTCCATTTCGAACCGGTTGGCTAAAACTTGCCCTACGGCTTGTTGAAGCATTCGGTCAACCACGGTAGGCACACCTAAAAGACGTGTCTTCCCATTTCCCTTGGGTATCTCTACCCCCAAAATGGGTTGTGGCAAGTAAGTGCCATTTAACAATGATTGCCCTATACTTTCCCTGTTCTTTGTCAGGTGGTCGTATAGTTCGCTTACAGGCATCCGGTCAACTCCTGCCGAACCTTTGTTCTGCCTGACCTGTTGCAATGCACGCATCATGTTGTGACGGTTAATCACTTGCTCGATCAATTCCATTTCGTTTTTGTTTGCTCATTTAATCATCTTCTCTTGCCCTGTTTCGCTTGCTACAGGCTATTTCATTGCTGAAAATCCATGTCGCATTAAAAACTTCTTAACGTTCAGTCCTTCATTACGTTCGTGAGACCTCCGACTCTCTGGATTTCTATCACTTGCCGGCTCGTTTTCCGTAATTACTATGACCTCGGCTGACTTCTCATTACATTTTACTGCTTAGAGATCTCCCCCGGTAAGAGCTTTTTCCTTCCTCCAATCCCTGCGGTATCTACATATCTGTCCACAAACTACCTTTTGGGCGTTACAATGATGTGGTTGCTTACCCAAGACAATTATGCCTCATATACCGTTTCTGTTCGTCAGTACCGGATTTTGCAGTCTCGCTTCCTTCACTGCTGTCGTCACCAACAACCAGCTTGCGACTTGCTAATGCTTCGGGCACGACCCCGTGCATAAGGGACTTGCACCCCCTGGAAAAATACACCTGCTTAGAGCATTGTTTAACCAAAATTATTTGTAATTTTGAAATTTTACTGTTGCTTGCAGCAGGTGCGCTCTGCTCATGCAGGGCGCACACAAAGTGTATAAATCATTTGGCGGATAGTGCTAAATTCAAGGGTGTTACATTTAATAAAATTTGTGTTAGTTTGAAAGGTTCGTGCTTCCAATCGCCAAACGACACCATACACGTAACACGTTAGCGGCAAGCATGGAGTCAAAAACCAATTAACGTATTAAACTAATGAACAAAAAACCAATTAAAAACATAGGTATATTTATTATAGTTGCAGTTGCAAGTGGATGGCTTGGTTTATTAATTGACAAATCCCTTGAGCAGCAAACCGATGGCGATTCCTTAGGAATGGGAGTTTGGTTGATTTTACCCCTGTTGACAACAATAATACTTAGGCTCTTTGCCGGAGACGGTTGGAAAGATATTGGATTAAAACTTAATTTTAAGGGAAACGTCAAATGGTATATTATTTCATTGTTAATTTTCCCAGTTGTTACAATATCCATACTTGCTATTGGAAAACTATCAGGATGGATAAATTTTTCGAATTTTAGAATAACCGCTTATCTTATGGGATTTACAAGCACCCTTATTGTGAATTTCATTAAGAATATATTTGAAGAATCTGTGTGGAGAGGTTATTTAGCTGCAAAACTATTAAAACTTAAAACAAAAGATGTTTGGCTTTACCTTATTGTTGGCGGGGTATGGGGAATTTGGCATTTGCCTTACTACTTGTTTTTTCTTCCAAGATCGGACATGTACCAAGTTTTACCAGTTGACAGAGCCGTATTTGCCATAATTGCGGTTTTTTCAATGATATGTTGGTCAGTAATGTTTGTTGAACTTTATCGTATTACTAAATCAATATGGCCTGTTGTAATTTTGCACATGATTGAAGATTCTCTGATAAACCACTTGATAATAGACGGACATATTACAATTGCATCCGGTAAAGAAATATTGATTTCACCAATTACCGGGATAATAACATCTATATTCTATTTGATTGTTGGTTTATTGTTGAGAAGAAATCGAATAATTAATGAAAATAATATCACTATCATAAATGCCAGCCGCTAATACGGTATAGCCAATAAGGGTTTCATTGGTATGCGAAGCGCAGTAGCCCGCCTCAAACTTTGGTGTAACTTGATAGTGAATCGCCCGCACTCCCTTACTGGCCATACCGCCATCCGTTATTTTATCCTGCTTGTTTTTTGAGGGTTAATATATTGAATTTAAAACCAATTGCTATAAGCACAACAACGAAAATCATGCCTGCAAAGAATAGTCGGAAATTAAATCCGGTTGTTGGAGTGATTTTCTCTTTAAGAGAATGGTTTTCTTCTTTTAAAGCTTCAAGGGTGTATTCAAGGTTTTGGTTTTCCTGGGCAAGCTTATTAATTTGATTGTTGTACTTCTGGTTGAGGATCTCAAACTTACTGATCGTTTTATCGATTTGGCTTTTGCTTTGGGTGATGGTTTCACTTGCAATGGGATATTTGCCCGTGTTGGGATCCACAGTGGCCGCGGTGTCGTAGTTTATCGTGTGACTTGAGGCTTCACTCAACAAGCGGCTGTTCTCATCTCTTAGGCGCCTAAAATCGGTTTTGAAGTTTTCAATTTGTATTTCCTTTGCGTGAAGTTCATTCTTTAAAGAGATCACAGCTGAGCTGTCGATCGTTGTCACCACTTTTTCAGTGATTATTTGTTTGGGTTTACAGCCGACCAGAAAGAGCAGGGTTGCTAAGAGCAACAGGACAAAAGGTGCAGTTCTATTTGGTGCAATCACTTGTACAATCACTGGTGCAGAAATTGGTGTAGCATTTGGTACAACAATTGTGTGTTGTGAAGCTGTAAGTTTTTGTTCGTTCATCATGATGCTTTTCGGATTGCTTCGAGGAATTTATAATGGTACCCCGCGATGGTATGGGCGTTATCGAGTCCGTTGACGATACGCCGGGCACCAAAGGGATCGTCGCGGTGGTGATTGAAATAGTCTTCTAGCGAGCGTCCGGTGAAGTCGCCCCGATTGGATTTGCCCAGGATCATCCCCTCCACCAGGATCTGGGCAGAGATCTCGGGATCCAACGCTAGTTCAGGTTGTTCCAGGAGCGGCAGGCCCATCAGATCACCCATTCGTTCGTAATTCTCAAACCAGGTGAGCTGGACATCGCCGCGGCCATAATAGATCTGATCCGGCCAGGTATAGATCTGTCCACTCTGTTTTATCTTTCTCCCATATGATTTCCCGCGACCTTTTCCCCACTCTTCTATTGGTTGCATGGTATGGGCGGTTTCGTGATAAGCTGTGGCCAGCATGTAGGCACGCCACCGGTCGTCGGTCACCTCGAACTTGGTGAACGCTGCCAGCTTGTGGAGGATCCCCTCCCGTTGGCGGTCGTTCAGTTTTCCAAGGAAGAGCGAACGGTTGATTTCCTGAAAGAAAAGATGCCGGTTCATGATGTTGAGGGATTGAGTTTAGATTCGTTGCTGCATAAGAAAAATTGGAGTTGATAGTTTTGAGTAACCGTTGGAATTATAGTTATTCCTCAACCCGTTTGAATGTACCACGCGGTGGTACCCGGTTTTGACAATCTTCCACCATGCAGTAGTGATCGTCCCCATCCTTACGCCAGCGGATCTCACGCTCTACCGTCTTCTCGAGACCGGTAATCCGTCGGTGATCTTCCATGATCTGCAACTGGAGCAGGGCGATATCCTTTTTCAATTTCTCGTTAATGCTCTCTTTCTCTTTCAGCATCCTCAGCAATTCCTCTGAGTTGGACTTATTGTAAGAGTTCATTTTCTCCATGTGGGCGACCGTGCGTTCCAGGAGTCCCATCATCTCGGTTGCGGCCAGGGCATCCTCCCGCTTGGCCGATGCTTCGGACTGTGAAGCTTCGCTTTGCTTGATCCGTCTGTTTTCCCTGCGGTTGATGATGGAAGAGATCAGTCCCCCGAGGGCACCGCCACCGGCAAAAGATCCCAGGGTGTAGAGCCATTCAGATGGTATGTCGAGCAGTTCAAACATCGGATTAATGTGATATGATTAATTGAAATCGGTAAAAAACCGCTCCAATGCGGAGCGGTTAATTAGGGAAAATCATCCGACTACCTAAGCAATCGTCTTTTGTCCGAGGTAAGCACTGGTAGCTACCAGTGAACCATCCTTGGAGACAAAGCCCAGATAAACCTCAACGTCGTCACCGGTCCAGTTAGCCGGTATCGTCAGCACGTCAGCCTCGGTGGAACGTTCAGCTCCATTCGTCTTGAAGACAGCCTGACCCTTCGAGATGTTGAATGCCAGCGGCATTGCCATGTCGGCACCCAAGGCGTTGCTGACCCCACTGTTATCAGTCCAGGCGAAAGAAATGCTACCTGAAGCAGCGGTTGCAGTAGCATCCTCAGCACCCAGAAGACTACCCTTGGAGACCAGCGCGTTGGGATAATCCAACTCGAAGTCGGGGAACGTACCCGTTACAGCGTTGCTGACATTGTAGGACATTGCGGCGTTGTAGGCCGACTGCTTGCTGGTGTAGGGTTTGAAACCCACGTTGAGATAGGCTACGATTGGCCGGAGGAAATCCAGGGCCACAGTGAATTTCGTCCGTTGGGTCACCTGACCCTCGGTACGAGGATTCTTCACACTTGCGGGAAGGCTTCGGATGTAGTCGATGCCTTTCCAGGACGCACCGACAACAGTGCCCACCTTGCCGGAGAATCCACCTAACACACCTTTTTTAATTGTACCCATGATAGATTGAATTTAAAATGTTAAACATCCAGTTTTTCGAAGTTGATTCGGACTTGGTACGGGCTTGGTACGGTTTATATTCGGATTCAGTATCGATATGAAGCTGGTACCTATTGGTTGAAACATGTAACCAAACCTAGTTATCTATCCGAAGCACTCCGGGAATAAAAATACAATGAGTAATGGATGAATAGTTAACTTAGTGAAGGATACGTTATTATGCATTGTTTTGCAATGTGTTGCCTTGTTGGAGTTGTGCAAAAATCTAACAATACTCTAACGATGCACTAATAAAATCTAATGATTTTTGCATTGTTCGGAACAATCACGCAGTACGATTTGTAGCGACGCGACGGTACTATTTTGTTCGACGCTATTGGATCCAGCATAAAGCGTGTGTTACAAATATTTGAGGTCTTGGCATAACTATATTTTGGCAGTATGACGAGATTACTGCCGAAATATAGTCAGGGATTTAGTTCAGTAATTTGGATAAATAAGGGAAGGAATAAGTTGAAAACTTAGCGACCAGCAAAGGGTGGCTTTGTAATCGGCAAAGTTTTCCGGTGAAATACGATTTCAGCGGAAGCGGAATTGGAGATTTCATCGGAAACCCAGAGGGCTTGACCTTGCAAGATTACAGTAAAAGCCACCGTACCTTTGCGGGGTTTTCATTTATCGAGGAATGAGAAGCGAATTAATCAGAGTTGAGGCTACAATGTGGTTTAATCGATTTTATCGACGTATTTGAATTTCTTACGACCGTCTTGTACTTCGATCTTCTGGATCTCTTTTAGCGGGATCTGTTTCTGATAATTGATAAATCTTGAACCATCTCCAAATACAATGGCATCCTGAACGTAAATCTGATCAAAGTAAAAATATGTCCGTTTATTATTCTTATCCGTGAAACGGATCTCAATAGATGGACTATTCTTCAACAAGAAAGGATTATTATTTTTGTCGACACATTTTATGTAATCAATAGGGTATGTTTCATAACTCACAACATCTCCCATGGGTCCTTTGGTGTAGACAGTTTTCAACTCGACGGAATCGATGTCTTTCATCTGTTCAGTAAAACTTACAACAGGAATAAAATAGGTCTTACAACCAGTAAGGATCAGAGAGAATAAAAGCAGGAATAATGATTTCGAGTGGATGGATTTCATGGTTCTAAAAGTGTAATAGTTTGAGAAAGCAGGAAGAAAATTATGTTTTGAACTACAAGTATAATTATTTATTTTGAGACAGGAGCTATACAATTTAGAATTTATTTTCCTACGGTAAGAATTTCATTGATGTCGGTGGTGAAATGTTTGGAAAGGTGCTCCTGGCGCATTTTGTGTTTGCGTGTGTCTTGTGTGGCGAGGCGAACCACATCTTTGTTATATTTCTGATTTAACCCGTCAATGGTCTTCATTAATTTTTTGTGTCTTGGATCTGAATTGAAAAAGAGCGATGGCTGGAATTCATTGGCATCGACAAAATCCGTCAACATGATCCCACCCCGCTTGAAATAGACGTTATTCTTGTAGATCTGTTTCAAACCCATGTTGGCAAACTTCACCAACTCCAGTGAAGAGTTAGTCGGGAAAGGCAATTTTATTAGAATAGATGGGTAATATTGCGTTTCATGCTCTTTGAAACGATTTGTTTCGAGAAAAACGACGATCCTTTTGCAAAGTGATCGCTGCTCCCTCAACTTCTCGGCACCCATGGCCGTGAAAGTAGTAATGCGCTCCCGCACCTCATCAAAGGTGCGGAGATCAGTCTCGAAGGTACGGGTTGTAGCGATACTCTTTTTCTTCTCCACGGGAAGCATCTCGATGGTCGGGATTCCTTTCAAATCTTTTTGAAGATTTAATCCGACGATCGTCATATTTTTCAGCACCCAGGATTCCGGAAGTTGCACAAAATCGATTGCTTTGTTGGCACCGATAGCATATAGTTTTTTCGCATTCCTTCTACCGACACCCCAGATATCCTCCACCTTCAACCATTTGAGGGCTTTAATCCTTTTCTCATCGGTATCGATCACATAGCTGCCACCAGTCTCGATCGGGAATTTCTTTGCGATCCGGTTGGCCAATTTGGAGAGTGCTTTAGTAGGCGCGATGCCGATACTGATAGGGATACCGGTGCCTTTCTCAACCCGAGACTTCATCTGCAGTCCATATTGTTGAAGATCCACGTTAATACCTTCGAGATTGAGAAAACACTCATCAATGGAATAGATCTCCTGTTGAGGACTGAAGTTGGAAAGCAAGCTCATCACCCGATGGCTCATGTCTCCATACAAAGGGAAGTTAGCAGAGAACACTTTTACATTATTCCTGCGAAAAACAGATTCATATTCAAACGCCGGAGCACCCATCGGGATGCCCAGGCTTTTGGCTTCATTGGATCGGGCAATAACGCAGCCATCGTTGTTCGAGAGAACAACGATCGGTTTGCCATTCAGCGAGGGGTTGAAAATCCTCTCGCAGGAGGCGTAAAAGTTATTGCAATCGATCAGTGCGTACATCAATGTTTGCGTATTGAATATTTGACAATGCCCCAGATGGTTACCCCCTGTTCATAGTTGACCTCGATAAGGGGAAAATCCTGGTTCGAAGGAACGAGGAAACATTTCCCATCTTTTACTTTAATGCGTTTTAGTGTGAATTCCCCATTGATAAAACAGAGAGCGATTTTATTTTCCTCCCACTCCAGGCTCTTGTCGATGATGAGCAAATCACCGTCGTTGAAATCGTTGCTCATGGAACTGCCGGTCACCCGGGCAAAAAATGTTGACTCCTTTTGATCGATCAGCAGTTCATCCAGGCTGATGTAATCGTGGAAGAAATCTTCCGCCGGCGAGGGAAACCCAGCCTGAATATCTCCGATATAGGGATATTTCTGTTCAGAGCTTTCAGGATGAATGAGTCCGATTTTCTGCGCGTTTAGTTCCTTTTGCATGAAACAAATGTAGACTTTTTCAACTGGACACGAAGAAAGTTTTTCATTAAAAAAGTATATTGTTTTGGCGGAATTAGCTTAATTATTCTTTCCTACTTCTTTATTCTGTTTCAAATAGTATAAGTTAGATTTAGTAGAACATTATCAAACAAAATGCGGCTGGAACGAAACAAGAAAACAGGACACGGAGCGAAGCGACGTGTGTTTTCTTGTCTGTTTTGGATTAAATGAGAATGTTTATAATATTTCATAACATCATTTGAGAAAGGTGGTTGAAATGTCGTGAACAGGTTATGCAGCCCTGAGCTGGAATGGAGCAAAGGAAAAACTGCGGAGCGCAGCGACGTGTTTTTTCCTTGCGGAGAGACAAGGCGCGAGCCGCAGCGAGTGGAGCGAGGGTGGTGGAAGGAGGGAGCCCGAAGCATGAGGGCGCCTGACGCCTACTGCCCCCAGCAGGGGTGGCGCACTTTTTGTTCAGAGGCATCGGAAACTGGCAATTGCTGAGTGAGTGAGGAAGGTGACAGGGTAAAGGTTTGATGATTTGGCTACAGCATATTAACACCTGACGAACGTAACAAAGCATTTGCCATTAAAAAGCTGAGCTGTGTGAATGAAGTGAACGAAGGAGTTGACGAGCGTAGCATAAGCGAAGCATAACGACTGAGTGAGCGAGAATGAACACAGAAAGGGCAAATTGAGCGAATGGAGCCTGCCAGGTGGTTGTCGAAACGAAGCATGAGTGAGCAACCACCTGGCCAGCGGAATGAGTGGTAACAGAGCGATGCGGTGTGCGTGCAGTGAGCGCAGGAGATTATCCGACCCGAAGCATGAGGGTCGGTAATCGACGGAGAGAATGAAACACACACGGCAAAAGCGACAGTGGTAATCGCTGGTGAGCGTAGCGGTGAGAGCGTAGCGAGAGATGAAGGCAGTCCGACCCGAAGCATGAGGGTCGGCAGCCGACAGAAAGAGAGCCGGAGCGAGCACTGCTGTTACGCGGCGGTGCAGTACAGAGAGAGCGATGCGGTATGAATGCAGTGAAAGGAGGAGACTGTCGAAGCGAAGTATGAGCGAGACAGCGACGTATTGAGCGGAATGAAAACGGCAAAGCGACATGATTAGAAAGGAACACCGGTGAAGAAGTGGAATGGTACATTTACAAAAAGTGTGACACCCCGATCAGCCCGAGCGATTCGCAGGCGAGCAACACAATCAGTGGCGGTTGCCCCCTTTCAAATAATGTATGAGCGTCAGCGAATACCTTATTGGGGATTTAAGGGGGCAAGAGTAGCCACGGGTGAGGATTGAGCGAACGATGTGCAACAAAACAAGCAGCCACGCCACGATGAGCACCAAACGAAGCGCAGCGAGTGTGCAGGAGCGGAAGAGTGAAGTGTGGCTGCGTTGTGTGCAAGGGTGGCGAAAAAATACTACCCGAAGTGGAGCGAGGTGTGGAGATTTTTTTCAAGCCACTTGCTTGCCCTTGCTCACATGTTTTGTGAACTAAGTGAGCGAATGACGAACACCTTATAACCTGTTCCGGTTGGACTTTGGGTGAAGGATCTAGAAACGGGATGGTGATGGACACTACTGCTGATTGATAACCGGGGAGACCGGTGGATGATTGTGATTAAGATGGAACCAGGGATATCGGTGGGGAATGGACCGGATCATGATTGGGATTAAGATGCGAGACGGACCGTCGGGGGATGTTGATAGGAACAGAAGTGGGTACATGGATTTCACTTCAGGTGAGGCAAAAACAGGATTTTGGAAAGTGAAAATAGAATCGGACTATTGAACAACAATTAGATATTGGGTATTAAATCCCAGAATATTGTTTTTGCCGGAGGGGTTGAAATGATGAGAGGAACATAAGTGGGTATATGGATCCTACTGTCGGTAAGGCAAAAACAGCCGGTGTGCCATAACAGAAATGGTTTTAGATTTGATTGTTGGATTCGGATTTTGGGTATAAATTTGAATATAAGAAGCTGTTTTTGCCGGGGGGATTCAATATTGTTTTTTGATAATGTTGTATCAGGTATAATCACGTCGAGAAAAGCACTTCTTTTTTAATCACCTACAGTTTAAAGTCAATTTAGGTGAAAACCTTTTCTTCCGGAACAAATCGATTGTATATATATTGTATTCTTCTATTTGCAGACTTCATTATGAGGTGAAACTATCGTATATTTGTCCAGTTTTTATGCAAATAAACTGGACATCTTGAATCACAATCCCGAGCTGTAACATCGTATAATAAATGAATTTTATTTTATAGTTTGGTTAGCTTTTTGAAGAGCGATTTAGTCCTTAAATTTTTTATTTTCATATAATTTATTGATTGCGACAATAGTGGAAAAAAAAGATTTGATTCTGTTTTTCCCATCAACCATGTTAATCAAATCAGGAAATTCGTCATGGATGATTGATTCGCAAATAGCAGCTATTCTATCCATCTCATGATATCTTTTAGTGTAAAAGAATTGTTTCAAAAAAGTACGAAAGTCAGTAATTTTAATAAGCTCAGCCTGCTTCTCTTCAGCAATTAATTTAGAGAGGTATAGAACGAATTCTCTGAAATTGAATATCTTTTCCAATCGCCGGCTAATCAGATAGAAACTCTTCCATTCGAAAAAATAGCGTTTACGATAACTTGGATAAAACCATCCGACATCCCCGAGCATAAAATGGGTACTTTCATACAAAGTAGCCAAAACAAAAGTGACAAATTGTTTTGTGAATGGCACTTTTTCAGAAGTTTGGATCCATTGTAACAGTTTATTATCCACATGAATAAAATCGGAATGCTGTTTGCATGAATAGGTGTTCAACTGGTACTCAAGAAAATCTTCTTTATAAATCTTTTTTATATTGTCGTGAAGTTTTGACGGCAGAATTTTATTTATCTGACGGATACGTTCTCTAGAAAGAGAACATTCTGATAATTCTACAGAAAGATGATCCGCTGAAAAATCGATATATCTGAAATTATCATTGAAAAAAAGTGATCTCTCAGAGTGAGAAAGTATTTTGCGGAATCTGGCGAGATAAAAGATCGACTTGAAAATTGGTATACCCTGGGAAAAGTCATAATCGAAAGTGATAAGCTGTAAATCCTCCTCTTCTATTCCGTAAAAACGTTGTAAGTAGGTGATATACAATTCACGTAATAGCTCAGTATCATTGAACAGAGTGATAATATCGATATAGTTATTGATCTCATGAGTCAGGTATTTCAATTCGATAGCAGCATATATAATCTTACCTTTTCATTATCAATCGGTTAGGAAAGTGTTGATTTTCGCAGGTAACGAGTTGGTAATGGTTCTTTCGACAGTTGTTTGCATTGTTCTACGTTGTCAGATAACCACCAATAAAGGTAATTATTTTTTTGTTTTAACCATGTCTTTTGAACCAATATTTTATACTCATCATATCTAGATTAATTTAGTTTGATATTTGTTCTAAATTAAAATGCATGTTCTTGACAACAGGTGAATTTGATATAAAAAGTAAAGCCTTTATTTAACTAGGATTTCTCAAAAGACGGAAATATCTTAAATATTGAAATCCGAAGTGCTTAGAAACTCCAAACCTGCTGATTCCAAAATCATAGGATTAAAAGAAAGTAGCATCATGCGCCTTTACTTTAAAATCGGATTTAATGAAAATTTATTGCCGGTTTCATATTATTGATTACATTAATTCGTTACTTTGCAATAATTTTGAACATTATGACGAACAAGAGCGACAAGTATAATTATATACAAATTGATATAGATTCTCTATACAATCAGTATGTCGATGATTTATATAGCTATGCACAGAATCTCGGATTCAATCACCAGTTGATAATGGATGCTATTCACGATATATTTTGTAAAATATGTATCAACAGCAAAATACTGGACAATGTGCAAAATATAAAATTCTATTTATTTCGGTCACTTAAAAACAGGCTTCTCGACATCGACAAAGCCCAAAAAAAATATATTGACTTCGATAACGAATATATTCAGAATCCCATACCCTTTACTTTGAAAGTAACAATAGAGGATGAGTTGATAGACAGAGAAGAGCAACTAAGCCTAGAAAAGAAGATAAATAATATACTGAATGTTCTCACCAATCGTCAGCGCGAAATAATTTATCTTCGATTTATACAGGGCTACGACTATGTGGAGATATCCAATTTGATGAATATAACCGTTCCTGCGTGTCACAAACTGATGTCGAAGACATTGGCTAAATTGAAAAGTGAAAACTTTTCACCCCTTATTTTCTTTCTTATAATCTCGGTAACTACTCAGGTGCCCTTTTTCTGACCAATGATGAAGAATGTCGCAGGGTTGTCGAGATCCTGTTGTAACTTTTTTTGAATTTTTCCTCATGCCGCTATCCATGGATTGAAATTGTTATATATCAGCTTGTTGAGGGATATTTGGAGGGTATTGCAGGGCTCCAAAAATTTTTGGAATGACCCTCCGGGATAAGAGGCGCAGGTCTCGCCAAAACGCCTGGGAACAGCCTTTAATCCATTGATGCCCAAATCATTATATTTGCACATGTCCATTATTTTTTCGACCTTTGTGGAGGTATGAAAAAGAACTTTAATACAGGACTTGGAAAGAGTGTCGAGGCAGACCGGGTAAAGCTCTCCCGGCGGCGCAGGCAGATCCTTCGGGAACTCGGCCTTTGCGAAGAGCTTGACTCCACAGAACTGGCAGAGCGGCTGCTGGTGCAGGCGAAGATCAACAGGGCTCTTGTCAAAACCCTTGAGGAGAAGGACAGGGAACTTGCGCGGATGGATCTTATTCTTTCTGTCCGTGACAGTGAAATAAAAGTCAAAGAGGCTCGTATAGCCGAGCTTGCATCCCGTGTTGCCGAACACGGGGTGGCAGGAAACCCGTCATCAAGACCAGCACGAACAGCAGCGTTCCGCCCTCCGGGAATCCAATTGGCATCCGGCATACACAGTCCCGGCGCAAGCCTTCCGGCAGGAAGTCCGGTGGGCAGAAAGGCCATTCGGGGAGCACCCTGCTCCAATCCGAGAATGTAACGGAAACCCAACAGTGGTACCCCGTCCCGGTGTGTCCAGAATGTGAAAAGCCGCTGGAGATGGATTCTGCGATCGTCTGCGCCACACGCCAGGTGGTGGACATTCCGCTTCCGGTTGCGGCCACGGTTGTGAACCACATGACGATGCAGGTCAAGTGCTCCTGTGGGCATTGCTGCAAGGGACAGTTCCCGGAAGAGGTGAACGCTCCCGTATCCTTCGGCCCCAACATCATGGCGATGACATCCTACCTCAGCACTTACCAAAATGTTCCGTTCAAGCGACTCACCCATCTGTACGAGACCATCTTCGGACTCCACATCAGTGAAGGCTCTGTATCGAACATGCTGAACGCCATGCGGAAATTCTCCAAAACGCCCTACGAAATGATACGTCAGAAAGTTGCAGGTGGAAAGGTTGCCGGGGCGGACGAGACCGGGATCAACGTGAACGGGAAAAACAACTGGCTCTGGGCTTTCCAGAATACCGTGGCCACCTTCCTCGCCTTTGGCAGCAGCAGAAGCCATCATGTCATCAACAAGCACTTTACCCGGGAAGAACGGGGTAATAAGGTATGGGTCACTGACCGGCTTCCGGCTTACTTCATGGGAGAGGTGGGGATGGAGGATCACCAGATATGTATTGCCCATCTGTTGCGGAACCTCACCTACACGATGCAGGCCTTTCCGGATGATCCATGGAGCCTCGACATGCTCGACTTGCTGCGGGACTCCGTCCATCATCGCAATGAAAATGACATTGGAGAAGCGGTCAGGAAAGATATGGAAGAAAGACTGGACAAACTGCTCGAAAGGCCTCCGGTTTACACGAAAGAAGAAGGGGGGAATACCGAACTTGACAAACTCAAAAAAGGCATTGCCAAACACCGGGACTATATCTTTACCTTCCTCGCCAATCCAGCTGTTCCTCCCACGAACAACGACTCCGAGAAGGCATTGAGACCGGCCAAGACCAAATTGAAAGTCAGCGGGTGCTTCCGCTCCGAGGAAGGAGCCGGGAACTATGCTACCGTTGCCTCCGTCATCCAAACAGCGGTCAAGAACGGACAGAACCCCTATGAGGTCCTTCGGGTTATTGCATCCCTTGCTAAAGCGTAGTTTCGAGTATAGCATAGTTATTGACGAGTAGTCAGGACTCTCTGTCTATGACAGGGGGTACCTGAGTAGTTACAATATAATGTTAAACCTGTACATTGCATATTGCCAAAAGTTGTACATTGTAAGTTTGCTAATTACAGAAGTTTAATTAACTTAAATATGAAAGAAAAGAAGATCTCATATTAAGACTATTTTTTTGACTCAAATATACTTAATGGCATCTTGGCAATGTAAATTGATGAATTTTTGGTTTCGTGAGTTGAGTAATAACTCACCCATAGTTCATCTTCAGCAATCTGAAAACCTGTATAGCTGTTGTCGCCACCTGAGGGTAATACATAAACTTCTTCAAACTTTTCTGTTCCTTTTCCTGTTAGCAATACTGTTTTCGGTATTGATGTGTAATGTGATCGTGTTCCCATAATGGTTGTGTTATCATCCAAGAAAATAAAATCTGGTCCACCAAGACGAATATCCATATCTTTCCACTCCCAATTTACATATGGATAGTTGCTTTTCCCCCAGCATCCAATAATATCACGTCTTACCATAATATACATTTTATCATCCGAGTCAAAGCGTATTGTAGCTTCATTTGGAAAATTTGGAACTTCAAGTTTTGAAACAAACTTATAGTTAATACCGTCTTTGGTCGAGAGTAAAGTTAAGTATGCCTCTCTATCTGCTGTCATAGAATACATCGCTGTATAACCAATATTCTTATGCCAGGTAACTCTCCAAATCCAATCTTTACCGTTACCGGCATCATCATGAATTTTTACCGGTATTAGGTCAGAAAAGCACTCACCATCATCACTAAATACAACCATTGGATTTCTACCTGTTAAATTCCAACCCTCATAAATTGAACCGCCAATAGTTACCATGAGTCTGTGGTCGGGAGTAATTGAAAGTTTAGGATCTCTTAAATCGTAGTTATCTTTTCCGAAATAAGCAACTGATTTCCAGTTTTTTCCATCAATAGATTTTAAAATACGAACTTTTCCTTCAGCTTTTCCTGAAGAGTCAAAGATATGTGTCTCTCCTTCTCTGAAAGAGCAGTAGTAGGCATCTTTAAACTTAATTAATGAGGTGAACGCGTTATGTTTACCATTATCCCATATTTTTTTTACTGTAACACAATTAGTTTGTGCCATTAAATTTGATGAAAAAAAGAGTATTAATACAATTAAATATTGTTTTCTCATATACTTGCTTTTTTGTTATTTATTTTCACTATTAACCGACAAAACCTGCGTTTTGCCGATCCCTTTTTATAATTATCAGATATCTATATTGTTATAATTTCATTTTTTGTTTTCATAAAACCTACCCCCTTTAAAACAACGACATTTGTATGGCCGTGGGACTTTTGTTCCGTCTTTTTCCCCGTTTAGTGTATGCCTTTCTGCCTTCGGTCACCACCCAAGCCAACTCCAAATGACTTATCAGGTGTATCCTTATCAAAGCTGCAATAGTTGAGAACGCTTTCTTGCTTTCATTCACCACCTGGATGACTTGAAGCAACAAATGTGCGATCAACGTGCACCAAACCTGCGTTTTTATACCATTCTCCGTATCCGAATAGAAAAAATGCAGTTGAAAGTTCTGTTTCAATTTTTTGAACGATAGCTCGATAGTCCAGCGATACTTGTAAATCAAAGCAACCTCTTGGGGCGTTATCGACCAATTGTTGGTTATGAACTTATATTTTCGTTTCTGCTCATCTTTATAATGAACCAATCGCAAACAAACCGTTTTTACCTGCTTATCTTGTTTGTAATCCAAATGGATGTGTTCGACCTTGTAAACGCCGAACTCTTCTTTGGAGAGCGTCCTTTCAAACAAAACCTCCTGCACCTGCACTTTGGCATTATCCTTCAAGCGACAAACAAAATTCACGCCCTGTAGTGTCCATTCAGCAAATTGCAGGTAGTAATTATATGCCTTGTCAAAGACCAACATGCTACCCCTTCCGGGATTTAAATGTGCCAGGAACTTCTTGTCATGCATTTTTGCCTCGCTGATCTTGGCAAAAACGGCCGTCTCCGTGTGCACGTCGGTCAGCATGTGTACTTTCATGCCTCCTTTTTTCTTGCCTTCACCCTTGGGGTTGCGTCCCACCCCTTGCATCACTTGTGAAAAAAGGGTCATCGTGGTGGAATCGAAAGCGTAAAACTCATCGAAACTGACGTCTTTTTTTCGGCTGACCGATAAAAGCGGACGAAAATAGGATATCAGGGCAAAATAATATAGCCTGAAAAGTTCTTCATCACGATCACGCAAAGCGTCGCCCGCCGTGCTCTTTGCAGGAGCCACGTCCATACCAAGGTAATTCAGCTTCCCACCCAATGCCCGCATCCCGTCACAGACTTCCCCCATGGAATCGCAACGTGAAAAGATGCCGAAGAGCATCACTATAAGCTGTTCCCAAGAAAAAAATGTTTTATAGTAACGGTCGCTCCCGCACTTCGACACCAAGAGATCAAATTCATCTTTTGGCAACATTTTCACAATTTGTTTGAACAGTGGCTGACCGACTAAATTTTTTGACTTATCTTTGCCCATGGTTGGAAATTTAGTTTTTAGACAATCCAAATTTACAACTTAGGGACGAGACTTCGGTTAAGTCCCTATCTTTTTTGCGCCTTATTTTTTAGTCGGTCAGTACTGATTTATTTTATTTTCGATATAACTTAAAATTACTCCTATTAGTATACCTCCTATTAAAGAAAGTGTCATAATCCATAAGGAAGATATTCCGAATATTTCAAAAAATGCAATTAAAATTGCGATTACTAACGATAAAATTCCAGCTATAGTTGTCGATTTATCAGTTGAAAAAGGAACGAACAATGCCAGAAAGAATAGAACAAAAAGAGGTGCCACTATTAAATTTACAACCTTTTGTACAACATCAAACAAATTACCTGTAATATAAGACAGTAATAAACTTGATAGAGCCACAAGTACTCCAACAAATAAAGATGTTTTTTTTACTAATTTTAAGTCCGTAGTTTCGGAGTGCTTTTCTCCCTTTCTGTTAATTATTTCCTCAGAAATTACTGCTGAACTTGAATTTAGACCAGAGGATAAACTTGACATAGCTGCCGATAGAATACCTGCAGCAATCAAACCTGTTAAGCCAGAGGGAAGCCCAATTCTTATATATAAAGGGAATAATGAGTCAGCATTATCAAACATAGTTCCACCATCTTCGATCAAGTTCGGGTTATAGAAAAAAAATGTCATTACACATAAGCCTGTAACAGCTAATAATATCTGAATGATTGTGGAACCCCAAAGCGAAATCTTGTATGACTTTTTAGCAGACTCCACATCCTTTGTTGACAGATATCTTTGTATGGCAATTTGGTCTGACCCAGATGTACATACCTGCCAAACGAGAGTCATAATGAGAATATTTCCTACGGTCATTCTCTTAATAGGATTGATCATATATTCAACAGGCTCCCAATGAGAATAAATTGATGATTTGAATATAGATTGTTCCAAGCCCAAATGGTTAATTATAAAAACTATTGTAAGAATTAGCCCAAAAAACATTATAAAAGACTGAGCTACATCTGTTTTAACCACTGCTTTAATACCTCCCATTGTTGTATATGCTATGGTGAGCAGAGATAATATAAAGCTTATTAATGGAACAAGAGAACTGTTTAAATTAAAAATCGGAACAAATGCAATCTCAATCGTTGCATAAATGATTGTTGCCATCCATAAAAATCGTAATGCCAGGAAGAAAATAACAGCTAACTTCCTACTCTTAGCACCTAATTTTATTTCCAAAATTTCATAGGCACTTTTTACGTTCATTCTCATAAACTTCGGAATCAGAAACTTGCCTATCATCCAATTGGCTACAGGAAAAGCTAATACGCCTACTAAAAACACATAACCATATTTTATCATTTCGCCGGGATATGAAAGATAACTTAACGTGCTAAAGAGCGTAGCAAACAGAGATATACCAATCATAAAAGGATTCATTGATTTTCCTCCTAAAATATAATCCTCTGCTGTTTTATTTTTCTTCGAAGTAAAAAATCCTAATAACAACATAAGAATTAAATATCCTATTATAATTGCCCAATCAAAGTATGTTAGCTTCATGTTTATTTTTTCTTTTCGTAATTGTTACAAATAGAGATGTATTATCTAATTCTATTTTGGGTTTTAATCAACTAATAAGATTTTCTATCCGGACATAAATTGCGACTATTATTTCTACTCATTACAGGTATTGATGTAAAATATTAAGCTTTCATCTTATCCAATCGAACTCCATTAGGTCACTTTCAAGTGACTTTATTTCTTCAGAATTCAAATTCCTTAATGGTAATCTGCAAGGTCCACAATCTACACCTAATAAATTAAGTATTGCTTTTATACTTACAATTGTGTTCTCATATTTCAGCAAGAGCTCAATAAATTGATTTGCTTCATATTGTAATTCCATTGCCCCTGATAGATCCCCTTCTTTATATAAAGCAAGAATTCTGTCGAATATTGAAGATGATACATTATATGAAGTCCCAATACCACCTTTTTCACCCATAGTTAATCCCAACAGTAGGCTTTCATCATGCCCATGTAGAATGTCAAATCTTTTATTCATAAAATTAATACACATTTGCTCCTCCATTGTGTTATATGACGTATACTTTAAGCCATTCAAATTAGGTATAACTTTGTGAGCCTCACCTAAAAAGTCAACCATGCTTACATGAACACCTGAAACTATCGGAATATGATAATAGTAATAAGGGGTATTAGATGCTCTCGCTGCAACCTGTTTGTTAAACTCCACTAATTCCTTAGTGCCTTGTGGTGGCAAATAAGATGGACCCATACACGATATAGCATCAGCACCAAGTTCTTCTGCGTGCGATGCCAGTTCTCGAGCCACCTTTATACTGGTACTTCCAACATGAACTAAAATTTTCAAATCAGTAGAATACTTCATCCATTTTTCAACTATTGCTTTACGCTCATTAACATCTAAAAGCAATCCTTCACCAGTAGTGCCGTTTACAAAAACTCCTTTTACTCCTCTTTTTATTAAAAAATTTGAATAGTTATCTATACCTTTCAAATTAATTTCTCCATTTGCAGTCATAGGAGTTACGGCTGCAGCAATCAATCCTTCAAACTTAGTTAATCTCATACTAAATGTTTTTTTGCCTTTGTTCTTTAATATATAAATGATAGGCCAGTAAATGCCTTTTGATTACATCTTCATACTTTTTTTGATCTCCTGACTCTAAGGCATCAATTAAGTCAGAATGCGATGCGAACAATTTCTCATCTCTTATTTTTTTATTGTATATGTCAAATTCAGAATGATTTTTTTGAATGAATTTGTAAATTGGTATTATAATTTGCTGTAGCTCGTTTATGACTTTATTGTCCGCAACTTTATAAATACGTGAGTGAAATTCTATTTCTTCATCTGCCGAAAGTCTAACATAAACATTACTCGTTATTGTATTTGGTATTATCTTTCGCAATTCTGATATGTCCATTTTGTTAATGTTTTCGAAAATGATCGGAACTATACCTATCTCTAATATATACCTAAGTTCTAATAGATCAGTAATTTTGTTTTCACTTAATAGTTTCGGATTAATTATTCGATTTAAAATATGTTTAAGACTTGGCTCTCGCATAATTATACCATTTCTTTTCCTACTTTCTATTAAGCCAATTGATTGTAGCCTGCTTAAAGCTTCTCTGATTACATTACGGCTTACTTGCAACTTTTCTGCAAGCTGACTCTCATCAAAAGGGAATTTATCCCCTGGCTGGAGGTCAGAACCTTTAATAAAATCCATTATTGCTTCTTCAGCTAAATCTACTAAAGTTGTTGTCACTTTACTTATTTCTAAACTTTTCATATCCTTTATTTTAGGGTCCCACACTACATATCTCCTACATATTAACAATACAAACATATGATTTTTTTTATATTGTTAAAACTTATAAGAAGCTAGAGAAAGTCAATACTGTGCTTTGTATAATTAAATTACAACTCCTGATTTAAACAGTTTTACAATTTCATCCCGAGATTTATTTTCAAATTTCAGGTATCTGCGACCGCTAACGGGTAGAATAATTTGATCATGAGCCATATCTATAGTCTCAACTACATTAAATTCTTTATATAGTTTAACCTCACTCTTTTTCACATCCAATAAAAGTTTGCTTTCTCCCGAAATATGCCAAAATAACACATACCAATGTCCTTTACGATTGAACGTAAATGCTCTGACATCTCGATTATTATCAGCAATATTATTAATTTGGAATACAGGAACAAGTTCAAATTCTCCATTTTCATTAATAAGCAAATGATGTTCCTGTGTGAGATCTTTCAGCATCTCTATATGTTCATTTGAAAGCCAGTTTTCACTTCTCACCTTTTCCCATCGCTTGATAACTTCCAAATTATCTTTTGTTCTTGGATGATCTGCTAAACGCTGCAAATTTGATTGTAATGAAATCGGACACTCCCATGATGCAGCACGACTTGTTGCATACTCCAATATATCTGGTTGAGTACCTATTGTGTTGTTGCTGGGAAGAATATAGTTGAGCCATCCGAAATTTATTCGTGTAAAGTCTTTTCTCATGCGTGGAGCTTGTTCTGCCGGATACTTAGCTATAGAATACTTTACCTTTTCAGGTGGAAAAGTATCGAAAGCATTTCCACCACTAAGCATGTGCCAACTAAAATGACTTTTTGCAGCTCCTTCAGCAAATATAGGATTCGGTTTTAAACGTTTAAATACACGGTATTTCGCTAATGGAATCGTGAAATTGAACGGTGGATTAACACCTTCTGCTCCATCAAAGTAAATGAACTCAAAGCCTGCATCGTACATGTCTGCGATCTCTTCTGCCACTTCATCCTGCAAACTGGTTCTTTGATCAATATATACACTATTAGCTCCAAATTCACTAATATCCAAGAGGCCAATGGGTGAACCAATATTGAGACTGTTTACAGTAGTTCTTTCCACACCTCTTTTACAGCCTAAAAACATGTATGGTGGCGATGTCGTATAGCTTTCATAAGAAATCAACTCGGTTCCTGCTTTGAGTACCCTACATCCTTCGGCCATAGTTATACCTTCAGGGTTTTGATCTACGTATATTATTGAATCTTTCTCTCCGATAGGTCTTGAAAGATTAAATGATTTTAAAATATTAAGCCTGTAATCCGGTACAGGAGTCACATATTTGCTGGATAAGCCAATATTTGAATGCAGAAAATGAACACCAGGAATAATACCCTCCTCTTTAATTCTGTTTAGCATGCTTTCAAGGTCCTGCTTTCCATTAGGAAAAAACTTTTTATTATATTCATAATTCCCTATTTTACGTAACCCAAGCTGATCCTCAAAACTAAAAAAATAAATAAGCATAAGTCTAAAACCACCCATCTTTGCATATTGTAAGTGCCTTTCAAGAGTTGTTGGATTAAGATCTGCCGCCCAATAATAAGAAGCATTTATGAGCTTATTCTTGCGGCTCTCTACTCCTTTCGGAAGGTTAAAATCTTCTTCTATTTGAGCTATATTCTCAAGCAAGTGATTTGTTGCAGAAGCAATAAGAGCTGCTCCGGTGTCAAAAAATTTTATATCCTTAACAACACTTGCCTTTAAAATATAATATTCCTGCTGTTCTTCTGAATCAATTTGTGTATACTCATCTGTAGATAAAATATTTACAGCAACATCATCATCCCAAACTACGTTCAGCCACTCTCCAAAGTTAGCCCTTTTAATAATGGGTAATTGAAGAAGACACACTTCTGTAGCTGGGGGTGGAGTAATTTTCATATACGAAGGATAAGCATTTGATTCAATTATGAAATCCTTAAGAGAAAATCGTATGTATTGAGGTGATATATCAACAGAGATGATGGCCTGATAAGGCACTAATTCAAAGCCTACTACTAGATTGTTGTCATCTTGCCAGAAAACAGTATCAGCTCGATATGTATTTTTCTTATTTGGGTATGCCAGTTTCAACTCATTGTTGTAGGGGCGCTCCTGAGTTACAGTAAAAGCTTTGATACCTGTTCCTGACATCAATACTTCTTTACCAAAAGACTTAAGCAAAAGACTTTTAGCTTCAGCATTTTTCCCAATTGTTAAAATAAAACTTTCATTTTCTATTATTATATCATTATCGTTATTTGCATAAACGACAAATATTGCACAGATTAATACAAATGACGTAGCAATAATTTTGTATATACTTCTACATTTCATATTGAATTTCTTTTTTAATATAATTCAAGCGGGAAGGGGAGGTCCGTTTATATAACCTGCTTCCCGCTTTAATCAGTCTTACTTATTATTAAATATTTACTTAGGTATTAACTCCTCCTCAAAGTATGTGAGAGCACCAGTTGTAGCTAAAACTCTCATATTGTTGATGTAAATTGTTCCAGTCTCCGGGTCAAAATTACTCTCTATTTCAGTATTGCTTATAGAGTAGGATAATGTAGGAGGCGTACCAGTAAACGATGCTCCGGTGATATCAAACGAATTATCACTTTTCAAAGTTAGAAAGTACTGAAAATTTGCAAAATCTGTTGCCATTCCAAAACTGCCAAAACGGTCACAAATAAGAGTTTTAGTGTCATTGTTGGAGAGCCAAAAATGCTTGTCTATTACGTTACCTGCAGGAGAATTTATGCCGTAGGCAGTTTTGTTTCCCGGAACGCCAGTCGCACTCACATCCAGTCTGTATCCTATTGTAGCTGTATAAGTTACAATCTGGCTTTCTGAGAAGGATGACGAGAGTGTGTCAATTGACTGATCGGGTGCGTAGAGAGATGACATATAGATCATGTCTGAAGCATTCCACAACCTGTTGCCAACATCAGTAAGTGTAATGCTGGTCTGGCTTGGATCAAGATTTAGTTCTACAAGTTCACCCGAAGTATATTTGTTGTAACGAATTACTACACCAACACTACCACTGCTATTTATCCAGTTTAATTCAACAGTTGCCGATTTGGTATTGGTGTTATAATCATTCACTTTGATTGATGATACTAAGGGTGGTCTCAATCCACTCTTGTAATGATCTCCCAATGATGAACCCCTCACAGAAGCAACAAGTGAGGCTTGCCCTTTACTATTCCTATTTTTAAGTTCAAAATTGTAATCACCTTCCGGTAAGTTGTCAATAATTATCGAATCTTTTTGTTTAGCGCTCGAAATTCTCTCAAAAGGTTTAACAATTGAGTCGTTCCTCATGTTCCAATATATGACAGTTTCACTTATATCAGGATCACTGTTATTTACCCATGTCAATTTTACCCGTTCCAGTCCTGAATATATATTCAATGAATCGGGTTTCCCAAGGTAGACAGATTCTCCCCAATCAAGATAATCCTGATGAATATCATTCATATCGTCACAAGCACTAAATAAGAGAATGAGTAAAATGGATGTTAATATATTTTTTTTCATTTTATTCAATGTATTAAATTATTCTTGATTCACTGTGTTATCCCCAAAGAAACTGAGCTCAGCTATCTGAAAAATTGCACCAGGCGTTGGACTTCCTTTGTCTGTCGAGCGTGGGAAAAAGCGTATATATCTTACAGGTCCCACATCAATAGGGATATCTAATGGTTCTCCTTGTAGTGCACGATTCATAATATCTGTTGGAGTAGCACCCTTTAAATCCAGTCGTTCCACTTCATAATATCCAAGATATACCCAATCGTCTTTAAAAGTATAGTCTGGTATTTCAAGTCCAGGATTAAAAGTGTTCCAATCCTGATGCTCATCAAGCCAGTACGCGCGGTCAGACAGTCTTGCAGGATCTATTTCAGTAGTACCCCACATCTCAAAAGAAAGAACATTGTTTACGGCATATACATCATTATGGTTGTTAGGCCTCATACGTGGCCATATAGTCATTCGACTCAGTTTATACACTTGTTTTAAGTCTATTGTGAAAGCACAAAGTTGAGGATTTGCTGCTGTTGGTGTTGTTGTCAGCCAACTATCATCTCCCACTATGTTGTTAAACAGTCTTGGCCAATTAAAAGTGGGATTTTGTGTAGTAATGTCAAACGGAATTGTTTGCCTCATATCCCCAAAAGGCTTAGGTACCTCTGTTTCAAAAAATGGAGTAGTTGTATAAAATATAGTATCAGATACATTTCCCCATTTATCTTCAATTGAAACTGCAAAAGTTGTTTCTTCACTTTCAAATCCTCTGAAAGTATGATTTTCTTTCTCGAAGCTGGAGAAAAACATATCTTTGTTTTTAATCTCATCGTTCTCTTTGACCATAAGCCTCACTCCAAGCTCAGTAGAATTCAAATTCTCCCATGAAACCACAATTCCACCAAAACCTGTTGAAACATCAAGTGTTTTAAAAGCCAAGCTTAAAGGTGATTCGAGTGGCTCAAAGACAATTTGGATTGGGTCAGACTTCATTTCCTCTCTATTAACAGTATACAGAATAGCATCAATAGGAGTTGTTACATTAAATCCTTCAATTGTAATGCTATTATTATAAAATGAAGAGCGTTCGGTAAATATCTCACCATCTCTCTTATATTCAGCTACAACATATAAAATATCCGATTCTGGAGGCAGAGTATAAGTAATTGTAGCACCTCCATTAATAGGCGAAACTTTGTAATCAGTTAATTGTGCAGGTTTCACCTTTATCTGTTCGTTCTGTTCGCAGGCAATCAACAAACAGACAGTTAGTATAAGTAAAATTTTCTTCATAAAATCAAATGTTATTAGTTACAAATCTACCAGCCAAAAGTCTGTTCCAAGTTATTGTTAATTCTTAAATCATAAATACTTATCGGCCAAAGATATTCTACTGGAGAAAAACTTCTTGGTTTACCAAGATTAATTACTTGGTAATACTCATCGAGAGTTCTGCCTTTCTGGTTCCACCCTCTTGGTGCACGTGTCCAATATTCATCTCCCAGTTTCCATCTTCTTATATCCCAGAATCGTTGACCCTCAAATGCAAGTTCTATCATGCGCTCTTGTTGAATTATTTTTCGCATCTCAACCTTATCAAAAGGTCGGTTGGGGTTCAAGGAGCTACTCCATGAATTAACTACTCCGGGTAGTCCTACATTTTCACGTACCTTGTCTATGTATACATAAACTTCATCATTCGGGCTGTCGTAATATTCATTCGCAGCCTCACTATGCAGCAAGTATAGGTCTGCAAGTCTTATTAATGGAAATCTATAGTCGTAACCTTGATAATTATTACTTGAAGAGCCACGACTTAAAGAGGTTTCAAATGCAATAAGTTTTTTAACAGAATAGCCTGTCTCATTTGAGAGATTACCAGCTTCTCCAGCTCGAAGTGTGAGATAACGGCTAAAAGAACTTCCAAAATTGTTCGAAGTGGTAGATAATTCAAAATATCCTCTGTCAAATCCAAGACTTGCATAAAATCGCGGTTCTCTATCAAAGTTTAGTGCTGCAGTAGCTTCTCCCACAGGAATATAGTGCTCATTATTATCTTCAGTAGTGCTATAGCGTATGTTGTATCTACTTGAATAATCCCATGAAGGATCTTCGTAAATAGGTATTCCATTTCTGGTATAAAAGAGCTCAGCCATATCAAAAGAGGCGTAGCAGTATGAGGTTGGACCTTTTCCTACATCCTGACTATACATAATAGGAAATAAAATCCATTGAAAATTAGCCATTGCGGCATACGTTGGAATGATGTTGTTTTTATTTCCGAACGTTTCCATACTCGACCAAATTACTCCACTATTCCATTTCTCAGTAATGCCTTTTCTTGTGTTCATAAGAATAGAGATACTCTCGTTCATATTAAACTGTCCATCTGCATCTTTATTGTACTTATATAATTGATGACCAGCACTGTGAGCAACATCAATTGCCTCTTCAATCGCGTCTAATGCTATCTTCCACTTCTCATTGTCATAAGAGTTTGATACTAACTGTACGCCTCTTTTGTCTACCCATCCACTATAATCACTATTTCCATTGAAGAGTGGGCTTGCTGCTAATGTCAGAGCTTTTGCTTTTACAGCTAATGCAATTGGTTGTGTAATACGTCCATCCTCCTGAATATTATTAGTAATTGTCAAAGGTAGATCAGAGAGAGATTCATCAATAAGCTCAACAATATAATCAATACACTCATCAAATGGCTCTCGATATACTTTAATTGCTTCAGGAGAATCATAAAGCTCGAAGTTTTCTTTGATCAGCGGTATGGGTCCGTACAGCTGTAAAAGGAAGAAGTGATAATAAGCTTTCAAAAACTTCACTTCCGCAATCCATCGGCTTCTTTCGGTCTCATCAATATCTTTTGGTATATTGATATTTTCGAGGAAAATATTGCAATCTCGTATAGCATTAAACATGCTTCGTCCACCATTTTTTCCAGACCAATAATCCATTAGAGGACTGTTGCTGTTTTGATTCCCTCTACGTATCTCTGTAGATGGAGCCGATTGTGTATGTTGATTTGATTCTCCACCAATAAGATAAAATTCATCGTTGGTATTCAAATGTGCGGGATAATGGTATGGGTTTGTCGGGTCGGGTAGATGTTTATAGCATGTAAATAGATATCTTTCGCTCATTGCCCTGTTAGCAAATGCATGATCGAGCGTAGGAGTATCATCAGGAACAACATCCAAGAACTGATTGCATGAAATAATAGTAATCATGAATGACAGTATAAATGCTATTTTTGATAAATTTTTCATATAATTTTTTCTTTATAATTGTTGTATCAATAATTTGAGAATTTCATCTCAATATTTAAAAATTAATATTTATTCCCAGATTAAATACCCTTTGTAGAGGATATCCTAATCCATTCCCTGCCATCTCCGGATCCCACATTTTAAATTTCGACCATAAAAATAGATTCGAACCACTGGCATAAAATCGAAGCATGTCAATATTTAATTTATTTGTTGTGCTTTTTGGAATCGTATATCCTATTTCGGCCGATTTGAGTCGCATAAAACTTCCATCTCTCAGCCACCATGTACTTCTTTGCGAATTATTACTAATCTCATATTCCGATAGTCGAGGCCAAAAAGCATTTAAATTTCGGTTGTTTTCTGACCAATGGTCATTTGCAATATCTTGTAATAATGCACGTTGCCCGTTATTTACAAAGGGAGTTATTGCAGATGGATTAATAAAGAATGAAGATCTTGTTGAACCTTGAAAGAAACATGAAATATCTAAATTCTTATATCCCAAAGTAAATCCGGTACCATAAATAATTTCCGGAACAGTAGGATATCCAATTGGAACCATATCATCTGCATTTATCGCTCCATCTCTATTGATATCCTTATATTTTATATCACCTGCTCCATATTCACCAAACATTTGTCTTGGAGAGTTTTCTACCTCTGCTTCATCAATAAATAGTCTCTCTGCAATAAGTCCATACTCTTGTGATAATTTTCTTCCTATTCGAGACTTCCATGGTGCATCGGTGTAATCGGGCTCCTCGTACTCAATAAATTTACTGGATGCGTAAGTGAAGTTTCCATTAACTATTAAAAACATATCTTTATTGAAGCTTTTTTGGTATTTCACCTCAGCCTCAAAACCTGAACCTTCGGCCACTCCAACATTAGCTTGAGGAGTTTGTATTAATCCCATAGTACTCGGGATATCTGTCCTTGTTTGTAAAATATTTTCTCTTCTTTCTACGAAGTAGTCTGCAATAATATCAAGATCATTTAAAAGTGTAAGATCAATACCCAGGTTTAATTTGTGAGCAATCTCCCATGTTATCATATCATTAGCATATCTATTTATACTAACGCCAGGGCGTGTATACCCTCTGTCGGTACCAAAAGTATATCCTTCTGAGTTAAGGTTTACTTGTGAAAGATAGAAGAAGCGGTCTCTCAAGTATCCAATTTGGTCGTTTCCTACTAAACCATAAGTAGCCCTGAGCTTAAGAGAAGACAGCTGATTCTGAATACCCTGCATAAACTCTTCGTTAGTTATCATCCATCCTGCTCCAACAGAAGGGAAGAAACCGAAACGGTTATTTTTTGAGAATCTTTCTGAGCCGTTATATCCAAAGTTTGCCTCAAAAAAGTAGCGTGAATCGTAGCCATAAGTAACCCTGCCTGCAGTAGAAATATTTCTTTTTGGTAGTGACTCCTCAATTGTTGTAACTTCAGTATCTGTTTCACTACGCAAAGAACCAACAAGAAGAATACTTAGGTCGTTCTTATCATTTATAGTTGTGTTGTAACCAGCCCGAAATTCACCATATACATCAGATGTAACACTTTTTCCACCAAAGTTGTAATTCAAATACTCAGTTCCAGTATCTGGGTTGAAATTAATTAGTTCATATGAACCATCTGCCGTTTCTAATGGAGCATAATAAAAGGGGTTGTAAGAACGTTGGAGGTCATAGTAAGAGTTTCTTTTAATATTAAACAGACTTCTTACAAAAAATCCCTGTAATGCCCCAGTGAACTGATGATCTATCTCAACTTGTGAAAACATCATAGATGTTTTAGACTCCTTGAAACCACTCACTATCTCAGCAAACGGATTGGTGTAGGTAGAAGCAGTCTCTGCCGCACCAAATAGGATATGATTTGTAAACTCATTCTTATCGTCTTTCGGGTAGAAAGGCAGGAAGCGCACCGGTGTAGCATTTCGAGCCATATTGAAAGCAGAAGCACCACCAAGTCTGGGACCTCGAGTATCATCAAATGAACCATATGCTCTCACTACTGCTTTAGTGTTAGGTGCTAGTTTAATGGTAATGTTGGAGCGAAGTTGGAACCTAGTTATGTCTATGTTATTATTGAACTTATTCTGTTCATTTTCCTTAAAAATACCAGTATCATGTTGATAATTAGCTGCAATATAATATTGTACAGCACGCCCTCCTCCAGATAGGTTGAAATTTAATCGCTGATTTGATGTGCGATCTTTAATCAAATAGTTATACCAATCTACTGAAGGATACCTGATAGGATCAGTTCCAAGTTCTGTATTATATATTTTATTAGAAGAGTAGGGTAGTGCAACCATAGGATTTCGAGTTCTTACAGCTTCATTGTGAAGTTTCATATAACTAATCGGATCGGCCAGTTCAACCAACTCCGAGTTCGACGACGAAGATACCTCACCCCTTACATTAATTGAGAGTTTCTCACTCTGTCCTTCCTTAGAAGTCACAAGGATTACCCCATTCGCGCCACGTGCTCCATATAAAGCGGCAGAGCTTGCATCTTTCATTACAGAAAATGATTCTATGTCGTCAGGGTTGATTCTTGCAAGATCATTAGGACTCATTTCTATACCATCAATAAGAATCAAAGGATCCTTTTTACCCCCTGCACTGAAACTTGTAATACCTCTAATAAAGAACTCTGCATTATCAAGTCCGGGCTCACCCGATCTCTGATATGAAATAATACTCGCCATCCTACCTGCAAATGCCGTAGTTAAGTTACTTGAGGGAACAACAAGTTCTCCCGGATTCACGGTTGAAATTGAGCTTACTAGGCTCTCTTTTTTTTGTTTTCCAAAAGCAACCACCACAAGTTCATCTAATTCCTCAACATCTTCATTAAGTGTGAGAGTAATTTTATCAATATCGCCAGCTCTTTTTTCCAGACTTATATATCCAATAAAAGAGAAAACAATAATGTCGTTTTCGTCGCATTTTAAAGAATACCTACCTTCTGTGTCGGTTATAGTTCCAACACCCTCTTTTCCTTTTACCATAATCGATACACCTGGAAGAGGAAAGCCATCTTGATCTATTATCCGTCCACTGATACTTATTGCTTCCTTTGAACCTTCAGTTTTTAAAATTTCGTTGCCTGGCAACATCGGAAAAGCAGACAAAGAAGCAAAGTATGGTGTAAGGACCAAAACCATAAAAATTCTCAAAAGATGAGAATCGCATCTCCTGTTTTTTTTCATACTTGATTTATTTACTTTCATGATTAATAAAATATGACATTGTACATAGTCAAATTAATTTTTTAGTTGTTCGGTAAAATTTACTAATGGTGTTTCCTTTTGTTTATCAAAAAATTCTTCATGTTCACTTTTATATTTTAGGTTATGTTTATGCTAGTACGTATCTTGAAATACTATATGTCCTACATATAAACAGTGCAAATATATGCATATGTTTACATTATCAAGCAATTTAAAAGTTAAATAATGCAAATACCGGGTTGTGTGATTAAATATTGAAGATAATTGTGAAAATAAATTATTTAAAGCCATTGGTATTGTTTGTAACTACTCAGGTTCCCTTTTCCTGACCAATGATGAAGAATGTCGCAGGGTTGTCAACATCCTGTTGTAATTTTTTTGAATTTTTCCTCATGCCGCTATCCCTGCATTGAAGTTGTTATATATCAGCTTATTGTGGGCTATTTGGAGGGCATTGCAGGCCCTCAAAAAATTTTGGAATGACCCTCCGAAAGAAGGGGCGCAGGTCTTGCCAAAATGTCTGGAAACATCCTTTAATCCGCTGGTGCACAAATCATTAAATTTGCACAGATCCATTATTTTCCCGATCTTTGTGGAGGTATGAAAAAGAACTTTAATACAGGACTTGGAAAGAGTGTCGAGGCAGACCGGGTAAAGCTCTCCCGGCGGCGCAGGCAGATCCTTCGGGAACTCGGCCTTTGCGAAGAGCTTGACTCCACAGAACTGGCAGAGCGGCTGCTGGTGCAGGCGAAGATCAACAGGGCTCTTGTCAAAACCCTTGAGGAGAAGGACAGGGAACTTGCGCGGATGGATCTTATTCTTTCTGTCCGTGACAGTGAAATAAAAGTCAAAGAGGCTCGTATTGCCGAGTTTGCATCCCATGTTGCCGAACTCGGGAGTGGCAGGAAACCCGTCATAAAGAATAGCACGAACAGTAGCGTCCCGCCCTCCGGGAATCCAATTGGCATCCGGCATACACAGTCCCAGCGCAAGCCTTCCGGCAGGAAGTCCGGTGGGCAGAAAGGCCATTCGGGGAGCACCCTGCTCCAATCCGAAAATGTAACGGAAACCCAACAGTGGTACCCCGTCTCCGTGTGTCCGGAATGTGGAAAGCCGCTGGAGATGGACGCTGCGATCGTCAGCGCCACACGCCAGGTGGTGGACATTCCGCTTCCGATTGCGGCCACGGTTGTCAACCACATGACGATGCAGGTCAAGTGCTCCTGCGGGCATTGCAGCAAGGGGCAGTTTCCGGAAGAGGTGAATGCTCCCGTATCCTTCGGCCCCAACATCATGGCGATGACATCCTACCTCAGCACTTACCAAAATGTTCCGTTCAAGCGACTCACCCATCTGTACGAGACCATCTTCGGACTCCACATCAGTGAAGGCTCCGTATCGAACATGCTGAAGGCCATGCGGAAATTCTCCAAAACGCCCTACGAAATGATCCGTCAGAAAGTTGCAGAAGGAAAGGTTACCGGGGCGGACGAAACCGGAATCAACGTGAACGGGAAAAATAACTGGCTCTGGGCTTCCCAGAATGCCGTAGCCACCTTCCTCGCCTTTGACAGCAGCAGAAGCCACCATGTGATCAACAAGCACTTTACCGGGGAAGAGCAAGGTAATATGGTATGGGTCACTGACCGACTTCCGGCCTACTTCATGGGAGACGTGGGGATGGAGGATCACCAGATATGCATTGCCCATCTGTTGCGGAACCTTACCTACACGATGCAGGCCTTTCCGGATGATCCATGGAGCCTTGACATGCTCGACCTGCTGCGGGACTCCGTCCATCATCGCAATGAAAATGACATTGGAGAAGCGGTCAGGAAAGATATGGAAGAAAGACTGGACAAGCTGCTCGAAAGACCTTCGGTTTACACGAAAGAAGACGGGGAGAATAATGAACTTGATAAACTCAAAAAAGGCATTACCAAACACCGGGACTATATCTTTACCTTCCTCACCAATCCCGCTGTTCCTCCCACGAATAATGACTCCGAGAAGGCATTGAGACCGGCCAAGACCAAATTGAAAGTCAGCGGGTGCTTCCGCTCCGAGGAAGGAGCCGGGAACTATGCTACCGTTGCCTCCGTCATCCAAACAGCGGTCAAGAACGGACAGAACCCCTTTGAGGTCCTTCGGGTTATTGCATCCCTTGCTAAAGCGCAGTTTCGAGTATAGCATAGTTATTGACGACTAGTCAGGACTCTCTGTCTATGACAGGGGGTACCTGAGTAGTTACTAATCTCGGGTAGTAGTTGTTAAAATTCTATAAATATATACTTTCTCACAAAAAGTTGGCAAGAAAAGGAAAGTGAGATCGTCTTTATATAAAAGGGGGTGAATCCTCATTTTATATATGACTATGACAAACAAGAAAAAGCTCAGGAGCAATATTGAATTCCTTAATGATGAGGATTTTATCACATGGAGATTTACCGAAGATAAGGATCTGGAGCTATTATGGAATAATTACATTAACCAATATCCAGAGTTAGAGAATCAGTTCAGAGAAGCAATACGCCTCTTTAGCAAACTTCAATCGAAGGGTGACGGACTGGACAGTATCACCCGAGCAAGTTTACTCTCGTCCATAAAAGAGACTTCTTCCAAAGCCATAAAAAGGAAAAAGAGAGTACGCTTGTTCGGGCGATATGCTGCAGCAGCATGTGTCATATTCCTCGTTGGGCTGTTTACTATATTCAAACCTATAAATCTATTTGACTATTCGTCTGCCGATGACAATCTGATAATAGGACTTGAAGAAAGTGGAGAAGATATCCTCTTGGTAACAGCATCGGGGACCACAACCTTCCAAAACGATTTGAGTATCCATATCAATCGAAAAGGAAATATTCTTGTCGCTCAAAGTGGACAAACCGAAGTATCCGAGTTGTTAACAGAAAATGAGACTCTGAATAAATTAGTAGTGCCCTACGGGAAACGCTCACAAATAGAATTATCCGATGGTACTAAAATATGGCTCAACTCTGGATCGATATTGGAATTTCCGACCGACTTCAGTAAAAACACAAGAGAAATTAATCTTAACGGAGAAATATACATCGAGGTAGCAAAGGATAAAAGTAAACCGTTCCTTGTCCATTCATCCGATATTGATGTAAGGGTGTACGGAACAAAATTTAATGTTTCCACCTATGCTAACTCTCCTACATCGGTGGTTTTAGTAGAAGGGAGCGTCGGTGTTAAATCAGAAAAGCTAGACGAAGTATACATACAGCCTAACGAACGGGTATCCTTGACAAATAACTCTTTCAGAAAAGAGCTGGTTGATGTTTCGCAATATATAAGTTGGAAAGACGGGTATTTCAGATTTGATAATGCTCCCATTACTGAAGTCTTGAAACAAATAGGGCGATATTATAACATAACCTTCAATGCCGGAAATAGCGAGAATTTGAAAAACATAACCTGCACAGGTAAAATCTATTTGTCACCGGATGTAAACAACGTAATGCAAGCTATTGCCATCCTATCCTCTACTCACTACCGACAGGAAGGTAAAACCATATACTTCAACCTTGAATAAATATAGTATAACTTAATAATTAGTCTTAAATAAAAAAACGAAAAATGCCTATGAGAAAAATTTAACCTAAAAAATCGGGCGGTATTAGCATTACCACCCGACGAATGAATTTAATTACTTACAACGCGAATTATAAACATAATTAAAAACAGATAAATTATGCACCAAAGTTACGCAAAGGAAAAATATAATCCTAATCTAATACGAGTATTAAAAATCATGAGATTAATATTAGCGATGGTATTCACATGTATTTTTACAGCAATTGCTGGGAACAGCTATTCGCAGGAAACAAAGCTATCCTTGGAGATGAAAAACACAACAATCAGGGAAGTCCTTCATGAAGTAGAAAGAAAAAGCGAATTCATTTTCATCTTCAACAACAGTGTAAAACCTAGTTTGGATAAACAAACCAGCATCAAAAGTAAATCAAAAAGCATATCCCAGATATTGGATGAATTGTTTGCCGGTTCAAAACTGTCATATAAAATAATTGACAAACAGATCGTAATCTATGAAGGAGACCATAAGGCAAGTCCTGAAACAGTAAAGGATAGCGAACAGGTTAAAATATCAATAAAAGGAAATGTAACAGATATAGGCGGAAATCCGCTGGTTGGGGTTACAGTAATAGTCAAAGGCACCCAAAATGGAGTTATTACAGATTTAGACGGAAAATATGTTATTAACGTAACTGGTAAAAACTTAGTTTTAGAATACTCTTATGTGGGATTTAATACTATAGAAGAAATCGTTGATGCAAGAAAAATTATCAATGTCGTTATGACAGAGAGTGTTGAAAGCTTAGGCGAGGTGGTAGTAGTTGCTTATGGAAATCAGAAGAAAGAATCGGTTGTAGGGTCTATAACAACAGTGACCCCAGGTAAGTTAAAGGTTGGAACTACACGCTCTTTAAGCAATAATCTTACAGGTACAGTATCGGGGATTATAGGAGTGCAACGATCAGGAGAGCCCGGTTATGATAATTCAAGTTTTTGGATTCGTGGAATCAGCACTTTTCAAGGGGCTCGTAATCCGCTCGTTTTGGTTGATGGAATCGAGAGATCTCTCAATAATATTGATATCGAAGAAATAGAGTCTTTCTCTGTTTTAAAAGATGCAGCAGCTAGTGCTGTTTATGGAGTAAGAGGAGCCAATGGCGTTATCCTTATTAATACGAAAAGAGGAAAGATTGGAAAACCGTCTATTACTGTTAAGAGTGAATTTGCCCAAACTGCTCCGGTTCGCTTACCGGATTTTATAGGGGCTGCAGATTATATGCAAGTGTTGGATGATATTCGGGTCGATAGTGATATGTTACCCTTATATACAAACCAAATTGCAAAAACCAGATCTAACTATGATCCGGATCTTTATCCCGATGTTGATTGGATCGATGCCATATCAAAGGATCATGCTTCCAATATGAGAACGACTCTTGATATTTCCGGGGGATCCGAAAGATTGCGATATTCTTTTGTTGCTGCTTATTATGGTGAAAAAGGAATTCTGGCAAGAGATAATCGAAAGGAATGGGACTCCTCAATCAAAGTTCAAAGATACAATGTGCGTTCTAATGTTGATATGAATCTAACACCAACCACATTGATAAGATTTAACATAGGTGGATATTTACAAGAACGAACAGCTCCCCCTCAAGGTATTCAGTATTTATATTATGAAGCTTTTGTGGCTCCGCCGTTTATTCATCCCAAGCAATATTCTTCGGGTCAGATTCCTAACTTGGGACAATCCAATCCATGGGCCAAAACAACTCAAACCGGATTTACGCGTAGCAGCTCAAGTCAAATAGAAACCTTATTCTCTCTGGAACAAGACTTGAAGATTCTTTTACCCGGATTGAAAGCCACAGGAATTTTTTCTTTCGACCGTTACTCTTCCAACTCAGTAACTCGCTCTAATAAACCCAATTACTATCAAGTCGCATCGGGGAGAAATGATGAAGGAGACCTAATTGTTGCACTACGAGAATCGGGAAGTAATTTTCTAGGATATGAAACCGGGTCGGAATGGGGAAGTAAAAGAATCTATCTGGAAGGACGTCTCACATATAATCAGACATTTGGATCACATGCAGTAGAAGGTTTATTCCTTTATAACCAATCGAATTATGATAATGGATCCGCAATTCCATATAGAAATCAAGGGATTGCAGGGAGAGCATCATATACCTATGGCGGTAAATATATCGGAGAATTTAATTTTGGATATAATGGATCAGAAAATTTTGCAAAAGGGCAGCGTTTTGGTTTTTTCCCCTCTATAGCTGTTGGCTGGATCGTATCGGAAGAGCCTTTTATGAATCCGGTCTCAAAAACAATTTCAAAACTCAAACTAAGGCTTTCTCATGGATTGGTTGGTAATGATCAGCTTGAAGACCGTCGTTTTGCTTACCTTGCTACGATCGAAGAAATAGGCGGCTATACCTGGGGACACAACAAATCGACACCTATGCCGGGATATTCAGAAGGTCATTTTGCCAATCCTTCATTAACATGGGAGACTGTCAAAAAGACCAATCTGGGGCTCGAACTTAGTTTATTCAAAGGGATGGTAGATTTACAAGCAGATTATTTTATGGATAAAAGATCGGATATCTTCATGCAGAGACGATCTATTCCTAGCACAGGAGGTTATATCCAGACTCCATGGAGCAATTTTGGAAAAGTCAATAACCATGGAATAGAGTTATCACTGGGCGTAAATAAGCAACTGAAAAAAGATTTATTTGTAAATTTCTTCGGCTCATTTACTTATGCAAAAAACAAGATTATTGAAATCGATGAATCGATTTCAATAATTGGGAGTACCAGGGCCGAGACTGGGCATCCAGTAGGCCAATGGTTTGGTCTGTTAGACGATGGTTTTTTTACAGACGCGGATTTTGCCGATGTTGATGCCGGAATTTTGGCTGATGGAATACCCGCGCATACATATGGAAATGTGCGTCCTGGAGACATTAAATATAAGGATCTGAATAATGATAATAGAATAGACGATTTGGATAGGACAGCTATCAAAGGAACACTAGACCCTCAACTGGTTTATGGATTAGGTCTAAACATTCAATACCAAAATCTTGATTTTGGAGCCATGCTTCAAGGGAACGGAAAAACATATAATATGTTGGATAGAAATATCATTCCGGGTTCGGGTAATGGCGCTAAAGGTAATATATTTTCGAATGTAAACGATCGATGGACTGCAGAAAACACTTCTCATGACGCTTTTTATCCCAGATTATCATTAGGATTAAATACAAATAATAGCCAAGAATCAACTTGGTGGCTTAAAGATATGAGTATGTTAAGAGTCAAAAATATTGAGGTTGGTTATTCTATACCGCAAAAAATTATTAGTCAAGCCTTATTAAGTAAAGTTCGTGTATTCTTCCGGGGAGCGAATCTTTTTACTTTTTCTCGATTTAAACTCTGGGACCCTGAAATAAAGGAACCTCAGGGAGGACAATATCCCATAATGAAATCTCTATCTTTTGGTATTGAGATCGGTTTTTAATCAACAATAATAAAATATTATATGAAAAAGAACAAATTGCGATTGGTTATTTTAGTAACCATCTCTATATTCAGTTTTAGTTCATGCTCTGATTATCTTGACAAAGAGCCTGATGATCAGTTAAGTTTGGATCTAGTATTTGAAAACAAAACGAATGTGGAGAAGTGGCTCGCTGGTATATATAGTGGTGTGCCAGATGTTTATAGTTATGGAATGGAAAGTATAGGAGACGACGTAGCTCCATCTACCAGATGGGAACAGTATGGCTTTTGGACCATCTCCTATCAACAAGGAAATTGGAGTGCCTCAAGTACAGGATGGGATAAAAACTATTGGCTACACTTACCGAAACAGATTCGTTCGGGCTACATTTTTTTGGAAAATGTAAAGCCATTGCCAGATCAAAACCTGAAAAATACTGAGGTTGAATATATGAAGGCGGAAGTTCGTTTCCTAATTGCCTATTATCATTATTTGATGTTGACTTATTATGGCTCAATTCCAATTTTGGAAAAAGCTCAAGATGTAAACTCCATGAATGAGTTATTGGTTAATCAGCAACCTTTTGACAAGGTTGTAGACTGGATAGAGACATTATTGGTTGATGCCTCCAATGTTTTACCTCCTTCTTACAGCGATAATCGGAAATATGGAAGAATAACCTCTGTCATGTGCAAAGCAATAAGAGCCCGTTTACTTCTTTTCGCCGCCAGCCCATTAGTAAATGGAAACTCTGCGATGAAAGATGTCGTTAATAATGAAGGTATCCCTATCTTTAATTCAACTCCGAGTCTCCAAAAATGGACTCGGGCGGCAGAAGCATCTGAGGATCTGATTAATTACGCGACGGCAAATGGGCATAAATTGTTTTATGAATATTTGTCTTCGGGAGAGATTGACCCTTTTATGTCTTATCAGAATGTGATGTTAAAGGGATTCTTGGAAGGTAATACAGAAATACTAATGGCTAGGCCTGATTGTCAATATAATAATTGGGATATTGTAACACAACCAAGAGGGACTGGCGGGACTGGAGCTATCAGTGTAACTCAAACATTAGTAGATGCCTTTTTTATGAAAAACGGTTTACCTCCTATCAATGGATATGACGCATCCGGACTTCCGGTTATCAACCCGGAATCCGGTTATACCGAAAAAGGATTTTCAAGTAGCGATGAAGTAAGAAAAACTCATTGGAAAGAGGTAAAAGGAAATGCATTAGCCGATGAAAATAAGATAACATTGGCTGGAACCTACAATATGTATTGCAATAGAGAGCCTCGCTTTTATATTTCGGTACTTTATAATGGAAGCTGGATAAACAGCGCAGGACGTCTTACCGATTTCTATCTTAATGGTAAAGATGGAGGCCCTTCCCCTGATTCTCCTCCTGTGGGATATTTAATGAGGAAAAGAACAGATCCAGACGCTAATCCTGTAAATAACACATTTAAACAACGAGTTGGAATTATTTATCGTTTGGCAGAAGCCTACCTAACCTCTGCTGAAGCCTTAAATGAAGCAGATTATGGAGCGAACAAAACTAAAGTAGTGAATTACCTAAATTTAATCAGAGAAAGAGCTGGAATTCCACTCTACGGAAATGGTCAAGATGAGGTTACTATTCCAACGGATCAAGCTGCTATGCGTAAGGCGATACATCAGGAAAGAAGAGTTGAGTTGAATTGTGAAGCGGTTATCCGTTTTGACGATGTCCGAAGATGGAAAGATGCCGAAAAGGCTTTGAATACAGATTTTTGGGGAATGAACTTCTCAGGAACAAAAAATAGTGATGACAAGAATGATCCAGAGGCTTACTTTGTCCGAAAAGTATATCAAACACGCAAATTCAAGAGTTATTGGTTTCCTGTTCCTCAATCTGAATTAGACCGGAACCCAAATCTGAGACAACTTCCGGGATGGTAAAAAATAGTATAATAAAAAAAATAGTATAATGAAAAATATATTTAAACTGCTAAGCCTTCTCCTATTCATGTGTTGTATTGCATCGTGTGATAGTGATAGTAACAATGATAATTTAAACCCTGGAGAGACAACAGATAACCCATTAACGATAAGTGCTTCGGGCGATAACATTGTTCTCAATGAAGATAAATCGGAAGAAGTTGCTCTTACCTTTACATGGAATACAGGAAATAATAGAGGAGAAGGAACCTCATTGTCTTATCTCTTTAAAGTAGATATTGCAGAGAATCAATTTCAAACAGCCATAGAAACAGAAGAGATGCCTGAAGGTGTATTCTCAAGAAGTTTTACTCATAGAGAACTAAATGAGCTTCTTCTCGATTATTGGGAGGTACAACCGGCAAAATCTGCCCGAATTGAGGCGAGGGTAATTGCAACTGTTACCGGTCCTCATTTTATTAAACCGGAAATATCAGATGTAGTGGTTACAGTCACTCCTTTTGCTCCTAGAGTGATAGAAACGAACAAAATGTATGCAGTTGGAACAGCAGTGCCCGGTGGACAAATAGAAATGAGCAGAGCTATAGAAGATCCTTATGTTTTTGCATATAAGGGGTTGCTGCAAGAAGGCAAGATTAAGTTTCCTCTTTCTTTAGATGCTTCCGCTGATATAGTTTCTTCTCGTACTCCAAACCTTACCATAGATGATGGAACTATGATGCCTGTACTGCTGGCTACTTCGGGTACTCCCGATAATTCATGGCTGATCCCCAATGCCGGAACTTATGTTGTGGTGATAAATACCAAAGAAAAAACAGTTGTTTTTTATTCCGAAGCAACAGCTATCAAACCTAAATATGACAATGTGTATATGATTGCGGAAGCGGTTCCTGGAGGCGGCAAAGATTGGGATGTGGATAATCCGCTATCAATGACACAAAGTATTGCTAATCCAAATATTTTTGTTTTCAACGAAACATTAGATGCTGGAGAAGCAGGAAAACCGAGTGGTAGAATAAGATTTCCTATAGAAAAGGGAGTAGGTTGGGGATATAAAGGTTTAACTACACCTGATGGGCTTATTGTGCCTGTTACGAAAGGAAAAACCTATACTGTTTATCAGTTTGTAGCCGGCTCACCAGAGTATCCAGATAACTATTGGCAAATATTAGATGGGGATATCAATTTGATTATTCTTGATACAGAAAAAATGACAATAAGGTTCATGTCTCGATAATCAATTTATGACTTCTTGAGATACTCTTAATTATTGGATAGCATATCATTGATAAAGATATGCTATCCAATTGAATCCAATCTTCGTTTATGAAAAATTCTCTGATAAAGAAAGTAAAAGAGAGAATAGCAATATCCATTTATCATGAAAAATATTTTTACAGGAATCATATCTTTTAGTCTTTTTATCTTTATATTCCAGTCTATAGCCTGCTCTCAGGTAAAGAACATAGATGAATATAGTAGTATTACAGAGAGAGCCGATCCAACGGCAGATACTCTTTCCGATTGGAGTAAAGTCCCATCCGGATTAAATATTTCTTTTGCGGACATAGACACACGTTATCCAAGATCCGTAGCTCCGGATATTCCATCCAGCAAAATTCTGCAACTAAGTGGGTGGAAAGGAGAAAGAATTTCTGGCCAACTATTACTTTGGTCAGTAGAAAAATTTGAAGAGGTAAATATTGAGTTTGAAAGCTTTCAATCAAGCTCATCTTCTTTACCAACGAATATAGCTCAGGCTCGTTTTGTTCGTTACGTGATTACGGACTATTTTGAAAGAGGATGCGAAGAAGCGAATCCGGACGATTTCCGTTCCTCTTTATCTCCAGATATACTTGATAATATTAAGTATTTTGACATTGAGCCAAAAAACGTGCGTCCTGTTTGGATTACCATAGATATTCCCCGGGAAGCAGAGGCAGGCCTATACAAAGGAAAGATCAATATCGAATCTAAAAATAAAAACCTTCAAAAATTAGATATTGCCATAGAAGTAAAGAAAAAGACTTTGCCATTACCAGCCGATTGGAAATTTCATCTGGATATGTGGCAACATCCTACATCTGTGGCTCGTGTGAATGGATTGGAAGTCTGGAGTGACGAACATTTCGAAAAAATGAAACCGATTATGAAGCTCCTGGTCGATGCCGGTCAGAAAGTAATAACAGCTACATTAAATAAAGAACCTTGGAATAATCAATGTTATGATGCATATGCCGACATGATAACATGGATCAAGACCACTGATGGAAGTTGGAAATATGATTATACCGCTTTTGATAAATGGGTTCATTTTATGCAAGATTTGGGTATAAAAGGTACGATAGATTGTTATTCGATGCTTCCATGGGGCAATGAATTACATTATCATGATGCATCCACAGGAAAAATGGTAAATGTAAATGCTAAACCCGGTAGCACTGAATTCTATGAGATGTGGACTCCCTTTTTACAAGATTTTGTCATTCATTTAAAACAGAAAGGTTGGATTAATATAACAAATATTGCAATGGACGAGCGTACTCCGGAAGACCTGAAAGCCGTTGTTGATCTCATGCAAAAGGCTGCTCCGGAATTAGGAATATCTTTGGCAGATAATCACCAGAGCTATAAAAAATATCCTTTTGTCAGATCTTTAACTCTCGGATTTAACTCTCCTTTCACGAAAGAAGATCTGGATGTCCGGCGCGATAATGGCCTCGTGTCTGCTTATTATGTTTGCTGTGGAGATAGATTTCCCAATATATTTACTTTTTCAAATCCGGCAGATGCAGTGTATATTTCGTGGTATTCTTTGGCTTTAGGCTATGATGGATTTCTACATTGGACATACAACTCATGGAATGAAAAGCCGCTCGAAGACTCTCGTTTTATTCGCTATCCCGCGGGAGATACCTACATCGTATATCCTGATCGTAGTTCTGTCCGATTCGAACGTCTGAGAGAAGGGATTCAGGATGCAGAAAAGATTCGTATTTATCGGGATGAATGGAAAGAGAAGAACGATCTGGAATCGAAAGAAAAATTAGAGAAAATGAACAAGATCATTCTTCAATTCGGATCAAAAAAAGAAAGTCCTGAGCTTTATCAGGAATTAGAACAAGCGAAAAAATTATTGAATGACTGGGCTGAATAATAATTTTAATTGAATAATATGCACAAGAATAAGAAAAACAGATTATTGTTTTTGTTTGTAGCGATGATTACAGTCATCCTGAACTTTTCTTGTAAAAGCGATACAGATGACCCCATTACAGAGGAAGCGGTAAAAATCTCGTTCTCACAATATGGAGTAACTGATGTCTTTGTCGACATTCCGCAGGAAGAGGTTATTTTCCATTTAGGATTGGCGAAAGATGGCAATTCAAGTAAAGAAATCGAAGTAAATCTGTCTGTTTTATCCGAAAAAGAACTGAAAGATTACAATACGCTTCATAGTACCAATTTTGATCTCTTACCGGGTTCATGTTATAATATGAATCAATTAATGGTAAAATTTAAGCCCAGTGACAAGGCTCAACAGTTACAAACAACATTGTATCGGGATCAAATAAAGAAGTTGAATCTTAGCCAGAAACAATATGCGCTTCCGATTAAAATAAATGAAACAGCAGAAAGGGTTGAGGTTGACAAAAGCAAATCAATAATATTGATTGCTCCGAGTCTGGAACAATTACTTCATATTTATCAAATAGACGCATTAGAGAAAGTTATCCCTGACCAGTCTTTGGAAGTCGATGTCGATAATATCCTACATGTAGCACAAGGAGAGTATGCAACGTTACAATTAGTTATTAGTCCCTTCGATAAAATAGATAATCGTAACATCGATGTTCAGATCAATCACACAGAAAATTCCACAAGCCTGAATGCTAAAATCGAAAGAGTAGGCTATGTAGGAGCGTCTAATCGCTTCATTTTAGAATCTAACGTAATTATAAAGTCATCGACCAATCAATACCCGGATCCCATATTTCCGATAGATGAGGTTGGTTACCAATCTTATAGCGTTCAACCTTTATGGATAACAACACATATTCCTTTGGAAACACCTAGTGGCCTTTATAAAGGAGTAGTGAAGGTTGCGGGGTTTATTGACGGGAAGTCAGTCTCTACCGAAAAGTTGTTTTATATTAAAGTATATCCGGTGGCAGTCCGAGAAATATCATTATTAACAACCAATTGGTATTACCTGGATAGTCCGACACTCGCCTATATGAATAATAAAACAAAAGTAGATATGCACTCTGATTTATATTGGCAATTAGTTCGCAAATTTGCTGAAGTATCTGCCGAATATAAAAATAATGTTCACTTCATAAACTTGTTTAACAATATTCAATTTACACTTTCCAATGGAAAATATGGTTTCAATTTTGATAATTTTGACAAAGAATTACTAATTTTCGAGCGAGCAGGGGCGTTAAAAAGAATAGAAGGTGGTCAATTAGGATATCGATTTGGTGCACCCACTAATTCTTTAGGGGTCTATGTGCCTATTCTTGATGGCAGTGAAATTTCAATCAGATTATTATCCCTTTCAGATCAACGAAGTCAGGATTTTTATAATCAATTTCTTCCGGCACTTAAACAACACTTAAAAGATAGAGGTTGGCATGATATATATATGCAACATATTGTAGATGAGCCCGGTAATTCGGATATTCAATCTTACTTGGAAATAAGTGACTTTGTAAAAAAACACATGAAAGAAGTGCCGATATTAGAGGCTATCCTGACCACAAATGGCATTCAGAATGGTATTGATATTATGACTCCTCAGGTAAATACCCTTGGGTCAGATTATGAGTCTGTCTTTAAGCCATTGATTGATCAGGGAAAAGAAGTTTGGTTTTATACCTGTACCGGGCCACAGGGTAATTATGTAAATAGATTTATTCAATTACCTCTGATTCAGATGAGAATCATGCACTGGATCAATTTTAAATATAAGGCTTCCGGGTATTTACACTGGGGAGGTAATTCCTGGACTGCTTTTGATGATCCTTATAAGGAAACGACTAACTTATCTAACGACTGGCCCGGAGGCGACTCTTACATCGTTTATCCGGGATATGGAAAATTGTATCCATCTATCAGAATGTCGGCAATGAGAGATGGGATTTATGATTATGAACTGTTAAAGATGCTAGATCAAAAAAATCCAGCAGCGGCTCAGAATATCGTAAATAAAGTTGTTTTCTCAAATGCAGAATACGACAATACGATTCCCAATTTCAGAAATATGAGAAAACAAATATTGGAATCTCTTAGTGAGTAAATAATTATTTGAATTAACTAATCAGCAATAAAACATTTATGTGTAACGAAAATAAGAACATAGTATATCGACTGATGTACCTATTTCTAGCTATAATAACGAATTCACTTTTTGCTTATGGACATCAATGTGACAATACTCTAGACTCAACTCCTGCCAAGGTTCTTCATATTTATCAAATAGATCCCCTGGAAAAGGTACTTCCTAAACAGTCTTTAGAAAATCAAGCCGATACTTTGTATGTGGCGCAGGGAGAATACGCAACAATTCAATTGGTAGTGAAGCCCTTTGATCAATTAAAAGATCCTCAGATAAATGTAAAGATAAATCATACAGAGCATTCTGCAAGTCTAGATGCTACGATTAAAAAAATTGGGTATGTAGGATCTACTAATCGCTTTATCTTAGAATCTAATGTAATCATAAAGTCACCCACCGATCAATATCCTGATCCTATGTTCCCGTTAGATGAACCAGGATTTAAGTCTTATGAGGCTCAGCCTTTTTGGATAACCGCCGAAATTCCAAAGAGTACGCCTGCAGGAATCTATAAAGGAACAATGAGGGTTTCCGGATCTATCGATGGGAAACAAATATCAGAGGAGAAGCCATTTTTTATTAAAGTATACCCGGTGGTAGTAGATAACATTTCACTATCAACAACAAACTGGTACTTTATGGACAGCCAAACATTGGCGTATATGAACAATGGAACTCCGGTAACCAGATATTCTGATTTTTATTGGCAGTTAGTTCGGGAATTTGCTAAGATATCGGCAGAGTACAAGAATAATACCCACTATATAAGTCTATTTGATAATATTAAATTCAGTCTGTCTGCTGATGGGGTGTATAGTTTCGATTTCGATAATTTCGATAAAGAGTTGCGTATTTTTGAAGAATTAGGGGCGTTGACAAGAATCGAAGGTGCACATCTTGGTTATCGGTTCGGTGAATCAGAAGCTCCTTTCGGAGTATATGTTCCTATTCTTGAAGGCAACGAAATTTCAATTCGACTTTTGCCTCTTTCCGATCAGCGAAGCCAGATATTCTATTCTCAGTTTCTGCCTGTATTCAGAAAATATTTAGAAGACAACGGTTGGTATGATAGATATCTACAACACATCGGAGACGAGCCTGTTATCGCCAACGCAGCATCTTATTCGGAAATAAGCACTTTTGTAAGGAAGCATATGGAAGGAGTAAAAATCTTAGAGGCTGTATTAACTTCTGAAGGTATTGATGATGGTATTGACATTTGGATTCCTCAGGTAAATGTATTTGGATCTAATTATGACACCATATTTAAACCATTGATAGACAAAGGAGATGAAGTCTGGATCTACACTTGTACTGGACCGCAGGGTAATTATGCTAACCGTTTTATCCAGTTACCTCTGATCCAGATGAGAATCATGCACTGGATTAATTTCAAATACCAAGCTTCCGGCTATTTGCATTGGGGAGGTAATTCATGGACCACTGCGGCTGATCCTTATAAGGAAACGACCAACCTTACTCACGACTGGCCTGGAGGCGATTCTTACATCGTTTATCCCGGATATGGAAAATTGTATCCATCCATCAGGTTGTCGGCAATGAGAGATGGCATCTATGACTATGAATTATTAAAGATGTTGAGGGAGAAGAATCCGTTAAAAGCTCAGGACATTGTAGATAAGGTTGTTATATCTTATGCCGAATACAATAATACAATCCCCAATTTCAGAAAAATGAGAAAGGAAATCTTAGAGTCTCTTAGCAAATAAATATAAGTAACAGTTAATATTTAATCGAACATTTAAAAATTGCAACTATCTGTTGTTTTTATAGTTGCAAAATTAACAAATAGGTCTGTGACCTTAATTATATTGAACATGAAAAATTTATCGAGAAGGAAATTTTTAAAAACCGGAGCCATGACCGCTGCTGGTTTAACAATTGTACCGAGTATGGTGTTAGGTAAATCGTTTGGTTATACAGCGCCTAGCGATAAGTTGAATATAGCCGGGATCGGCGTAGGAGGAATTGGTCGTCGCAATCTCGCCAATATGAAAACCGAAAATATTGTGGCTCTTTGCGATGTGGACTGGAAATATGCTTCCAAAACATTCAACGATTATCCCAAAGCCAAGCAATTTAAAGACTGGAGGATAATGTTCGAAGAGATGGGCAAATCCATAGATGCCATTATGGTAGCAACGCCCGACCATACACATGCAGGAGTAACGGCTCATGGCATAACATTAGGCAAGCACTGCTTTACGCAAAAACCATTGACTCACTCTGTATACGAATCCCGGTTGCTAACTAAACTGGCTAAAAAATACAAAGTGGCTACCCAGATGGGTAACCAGGGAAATTCCTTTGACGATTGCAGAAAAGTCGCCGAATGGATACAGGCAGGAGTAATCGGTGAAGTAACCGAAGTACATTGCTGGACAGACCGCCCTATCTGGCCGCAGGGGCTACAGGAACCCAAAGGTTTGGTAAAAGTGCCTAAAACACTGGATTGGGATTTATTTCTCGGCCCTGCTAAAAAACGTGCCTATAATCCGGTATATACCCCATGGAACTGGCGCGGATGGTGGGATTTCGGTACAGGAGCTCTGGGTGACATGGCCTGCCATATAATGGATCCTCTTTACTGGGCACTGAACCTTAAATACCCGACAAGCGTAATAGGGAGTTCTACACTGAGTAATATTTATTCCCCTCCTCATGCCGAAGTGGTGACATATACTTTCCCTGCCCGCGACAATCTACCTAAGGTAGCAATGCCTGAAGTAAAAGTACATTGGTATGATGGCGGGTTAATGCCCCCTCGCCCGGAAGAACTGAAAGATGGGGAAATGATGGGAGATGAGAATGGTGGGATTATATTCATCGGGTCGAAAGGGAAAATAATGACAGGTTGCTATGGTATGAATCCTACATTATTGCCACTTTCTGCTATGGAGCATTTCAACCAGCCTAAAGCTACTATCCCCCGAATTAAAGGCGGCAATGGTGATATATGGAATACAAATGCCCATGAGCAGGACTGGATCAGGGCTTGTAAAGAGAGTCCGGAAAATCGGACTGAAGCATCCTCCAACTTCCAGTTCTCAGGACCATTCAACGAAATGGTAGTAATGGGAGTATTGGCGGTACGTCTGGCCGGAATACATGGATTAAACCGTGAATTATTGTGGGATGGTGAAAATATGAAGTTTACAAATATCTCGCCAAATGATAAGATCAAAATTGTAACTGTTGATGACTTTACCGTAATAGATGGTGATCCTCGTTTTGACAGACGTTTTGCTGAATTCAATGCATTAGATATGTCAAACGAATGGATTAAACATACTTATGAGAACGGGTTTACTCTTCCTGAAATGCCTAAATAATTAGAATATATTGTTTAAACACATCAAAAAACGGATAAATGATAAGAAAAATAATATTCATAGTAGTTTGCCTACTGTCTTGCTCCCTATTGGCATGTTCGTCAAAATCAAAACAAGATCAAAACAGCCAGCAAGAAGATCAAATACAGGCTAAAGGTATAGCAAAGGCTGAGCAAAATGGTTGGTATCTGGCAGTGCAGTCATATAGCTTCCATCGTTTTACTTTAGCTGAGGCTTTGGATAAAACAAAAGAACTGGGAGTGAAATATATTGAGGTGTATCCGGGACATAAGCTCGGAGCCGATTTCGGCGACAAAGTATTCGGATTCGAACTGGATAATGATACCCGTAAGAAAGTAAAGGAACTGGCTGCATCGAAAGATGTAAAAATCATTTCAACGGGAGTATTTGTCACCGATGAACCTTCCGACTGGGAAAAAATGTTCGCCTTTGCCAAAGATATGGAAATGGAGTATATCACATGCGAACCTGCCCTGAAAGATTGGGATCTGGTCGAAAACCTCTCATCAAAGTACGCGATCAAAGTTGCGGTGCACAATCATCCCAAACCCTCTGATTATTGGAATCCCGACTTACTGCTTGCCGCAATAGGCAATCGTAGCAAGAATATAGGTTCGTGTTCTGATGTAGGGCATTGGGAAAGAGAAGGTTTGGATCCCATCGAATGTTTGAAAAAAGTGGACAAACGTATTATGGCTCTTCACTTCAAAGATATTGCAGAAAAGAAGGAGGGTGAAGCTGAACAACATGATGTAATTTGGGGTACAGGAATATTAGATGTTAAGCAAATGATTTTTACTCTAAAAGAATTGAATTACAAAGGGTTATTCTCCGTCGAATATGAATATAACTGGGATAATAATGTGCCGGATATAAAACAGTGTATTGAATACTTTGATAGAACAGTAGATGAATTGTTTTAAACATTAAAATTAAAGATTAACATCGTAGGCTCTTAAGAAAGTAATTGTATCAAGAGCCTATGATGTCATAAATTAATCAAATCATATGAAAAAATTAATACTCACTTCCTTTCTCTTCTTTTTTGTCGGTTTTGCTTTAATGGCACAGCCCAAAATTATTGCTCATCGTGGCTTTTGGGATAAAGAAAATTCTGCGGAAAACTCAATTATATCTCTGTATAAAGCATACGAAGCCGGATGCTATGGTGTGGAATTCGACGTGCAAATTACGAGCGATGGAGTATTGATTCTTAACCACGATGATATATTAAATGGAATGGTTATACAACAAACCCCTTATGATAAACTAAGAGATATTAGGTTAAAAAACAATGAGGTAATACCAACATTGGGACAATATTTAGTTCATGCTAAAAATTGTCCCGGAATTAAACTCATAATGGTAAAAAATCGGTTCTTAATGTAATAGAAAAATATCAGCTTGGTGATCGTACAGAGTATATCGCTTTTAATATGAATGTATGCAAAGAACTTATTCGCCTTTGTCCGAAAGCGAAGATCGCTTATTTGAATGGAGATGCATCGCCTGCGCAGCTAAAAAAAGAAGGATTCACTGGAATTGATTATCATTTTTCAGCATACACTGATAATCCCGATTTAATAAATCAATCTCGCAAACAGAATTTATGTATACAATGTGTGGACAGTGGATGACCCCGAAATGATGAAGAGGGTGATAAATATGAACGTAGATTATATTACTACGGATAAACCTTTGCTACTACAACAAATGATAAAAGAATATACCGGAAAATGAAATACAATATATGCATGGAACACTCCTTTGACGGATGGTAGTCAATCCGATGAATGGTTCCATGATATTTTATTGCCCGATGGAAAAACGTATTGCATTACGAGGGAGAACTAAATATTATCAAAAGATTGAATACGGAAAAATAAACGATTAAAAAATCATAGCTAAATGAAAAAGAATTTATTGACTCTGTCATTTTTACTAATAGTCATATCAGCTTTAGCCCAAAAGCAATTTGTACTGGAATCGCCGGACAGAAAATTAAAAGTCGATATAACTATTGGTAAAGCGGTTGAATATAAAATTTCTCATGCAGGAGATGTTATGTTACTAAAGTCGCCTATTTCTCTGACTTTGGGCGATGGTCAAGTATTCGGAGTAAATCCCGGGCTATCTGGGAGTACGAAAAAGACCATCGACCAGATAATAGATGCACCCGTATATAAAAGGGCGAAAATAAAAGATAATTATAATGAGTTGACGTTAAAATTCAGAAATGATTATAATATTGTTTTCCGTGCTTATGATGATGGTATTGCCTACCGTTTTGAAACAAGCAAAAAAAGCCCTTTTATTGTCGAAAATGAACAGGTCGTATTTAATTTTCCTGCCGAATGTAAAGCGTATATTCCTTATGTGAGAAACAAGGAAAGCTCATTGGAAAAGCAATTTTACAATTCATTCGAGAATGTATATACGCATAGCAGGCTTTCGGAATGGGATACTGAACGTTTAGCGTTTTCACCACTACTTGTAGAAGGAGTCAACGGGAAAAAAGTATGTATTGTGGAAGCCGATTTGATTGATTACCCGGGCATGTATTTGTACAATGGTAATAAGTCGAATTCGCTGATCGGCGTTTTTGCGCCATATCCTAAAGATGTAAAACAAGGTGGACACAATATGCTGCAAGGAGAGGTGCAAAGCAGAGAATCATATATTGCCAAGTTCGACCAATCTGCCAAATTCCCTTGGCGAGCCATAATCGTTTCAGAGAATGATAAAGAGTTGGTTGATAGTGATATGGTGTATAAATTGGCGGCTCCAAATCAGATAGGTGATTGTTCGTGGATAAAACCGGGCAAAGTAGCTTGGGATTGGTGGAACGACTGGAATTTGTACGATGTAGACTTCAAGACAGGGATCAACAATGATACTTATAAGTACTATATCGACTTTGCTTCAGAGAATGGCATAGAATATATTATTTTGGATGAAGGATGGTCTGTCAATCTTGCCGCAGATTTATATCAGGTGATACCTGATATAAATCTGTCCGAGTTGGTTACTTACGCTAAAAAACGCAGTGTAGGACTAATCCTATGGGCCGGATATTATGCATTGAATAAAGATATAGAAGGTATTAGCAAGCATTACTCCGAAATGGGGATCAAAGGATTCAAAGTCGATTTTATGGATCGAGACGATCAACTGATGGTTGATTTTCACTACAAAGCAGCCGAAATTACAGCTAAATATAAAATGTTGATCGACTACCATGGTACATACAAGCCCACGGGCTTACAACGTACTTTCCCGAATGTAATAAATTTTGAGGGTGTATATGGGTTAGAGCAAATGAAATGGTCTGGGTTGGAAACGGATCAGGTAACTTACGATGTTACCATTCCTTTCATTCGTCAGGTAGCAGGGCCTGTAGATTATACGCAAGGTGCTATGCGCAATGCGACAAGGGATAATTATCATCCTGTGAACAGCGAACCGATGAGCCAGGGAACTCGGTGTCACCAGCTAGCTGAATATGTAGTGTTCGAATCTCCTCTGAATATGATGTGTGATAGTCCGTCAAATTATTTGAAAGAAAAAGAATGTTTAGATTTCATCTCTCAGACACCAACAGTATGGGATCAAACAATCGCCTTAAGTGGGGAAATCGGAAAATATGTATCGATTGCTCGCCAAAAGGGAGATGTATGGTATGTAGGAGCAATGACTAATTGGGATGAGCGTGACCTAGAACTTGATCTGTCGTTTCTAGGAATGGGAGAATTTCAGGCTGAAATATTCAAAGACGGAGCAAATGCTAATAAAGTAGCCCGAGATTATAAAAGAGAAATTATTTCCATACCCACCAATAAGAAAATAAAAATAAAAATGGCACAAGGGGGTGGCTTTATTGCTCGGATCTATAAAATAAAAACCTGATATAGAAACAAGAATCAGTTAAAAATTAGAGATTAGGTTTTTGGAAAATATGAATTTGATAATGGTCATTTATTTGGATTGGTGATACTATTGCTCTAATTTATTGGGAATATATTAATTCGTTGTGCCAGGCTAAAATCTATTTGCGAGAGAAAGTTTAATATAATCTCTTACAATTTTTAGTTTTATTGGAGTTTTTATAGGAGCTATTCTAATCCCATATTTAACGAAAAAATATTGAAAAGAAGAATAAAAAAAGAAAATAATCGCAGATTTAATATGTAAAAGTTAACATTCGATTTGACAATTCAGCTATGTACAACGCATATAGCGCACTTCAATATTTTTTCTTTTCGAATCCCCTCCCAAAAAGCCCAAGAGGGCGTTTGAAAGGAGAAAATATTGTCAGACTTATCGAAACTTATTTACATGTGTCTGTAACATCGAGTCCCATTTTTACATTTAATAGGAAAAATCTGCGATTACACTTTATATCCTCTTATCTCTACTTTTCTTTAGATTATCAGAGATATTCTGTCGTTTATTAATCTCTCTTTGAGTTTTCTCCTCCTTCGGCACTCTCGGATCATTCCACGATTCCTTATATTCAACATCAGCTATATTATCTTTCCAGAGATACGGATACGCAAAAGTGCCGATACCGTACCATTTTACTTTAACCTGGGTGACATATCCTTTTTCAACCAGTATTTTATCCCTGATACGCATTTCATACTTCCCATGTTTAACGAAACTATCCGGATTTTCCTTGCTGGAAAATACTCTGTCTTTTTCATCATTGAGGAATATATACGAAGAGAATTTGCTTTTCCCATCCTTATTTGTCATGTTTTCAAGGAAAATATATCCGCCAGCTTTCAATACTTTTTCCTGTTCGGGACTCAGTTCCACTCCTAATAGAACAAGGTTACGTTTGGTTGGAGGAGCATATTTCTTTGGCTTTTCAGATACTTGTTTCTCCTGTCTTTCCTGTTGTTTTTTCTTTTCTAGCTGCTGCTTTTCTTGTATTTGTCTGTTTTTCTCAAATTCTTTTCTCAGGTTTCCAAAGCTGAATTTCCGATCAATCTGAGAGCCTTTGAAAGATATGTTGTTAAGGCTGAACGATATACCTTCTATCTCGTTTGTATTTCTTTTCAGTTTAAATTCCGTCTTGATCTTCATGAATCCGAGTACGGTTTGTAAATCTTTTTCGCTCTTACAATAAGGTAAAGCGGTCTTAATGGCATCATGGATTTTATACTTTACCTTATCAGGGTTATCGAGTTTTTCCCGCTTCACCTTCTCTTTCCCCCTACCATAAGCCAGGTTATATTTATCCTTTAGCTTCTTACAAATTTTGATATTCCGTTTATAATCCTGATTGACCGAGATTAATTTGAGGCCATTATCAATGCGGTTATACACAATATGCAGATGGTCGTTATCGGTATTATGATGCCGGACAATGATATATTGAGTATTCTTTATACCCATTTCCTGCATATATTCTTTTGCCAGTTGGAGCATAAAATCATCAGTCATTCGAGGTTTATCTTCGGGAGAAAACGATATAGGTATATGCCCGACAGGCTGCTTTATCTCTTTTCTACCAGATCGTTGCATGGCAAAACTGTGGATCATATTTCTTGTACTATCTGCAAAGACTCCTTCTGTTTCGAGTAAGGTGGCTGTATCATTCATAACATAAGATACACAGCCTTTAAAGGATTTTCCTTTGATATTTTTAGCGATCATCTAATAGTTCCCTGATTTGAAAGGCAATATGTGCTATTTCCAGGCTAACCTGTGTAAATCCTGATTTATTGGCTTGTTTAGCTACCTGGTTCAGGTTGTTTGACATGCCTGCCAGATTTCGCATCAGATCGAGTTCTTCCAATGTAAAACGTGATTTAATTCCTCCTTTAAGTGTCATTTCCCGTGCATATTGAGTAGGCTTCATACCCAGTTTTTCTGCTTTTTCTTTTATGGAATCATAATCCTGTTCTGTCAATTTAAGATTGATTGAAACGGAAAGTTTCTTCTTCTCTTTCTTTGGGCGCCCTCTGCGGAGAGTCTTTGCTACCAATTTATTATCTTTTTTCTTATTTTCCATAGCCGTTTCTTTTCAGGTTATGGAATACCTCTGGATACTTCCCAGTATTCTGGCAAGTCGAAACGGAAGCGACCAACGATAGATGAAGTGTAGGCTTGCCCCACAGCTTTTTGGCGTTGCAACCATCGGGAGCAATAAAAAAGGGCTGTTCGGTGACCTCAAAATATGCGACCGGCGGGAGCGAATTTTGAAGCAGAAGATAAATTCAAGGTACGCCGGATTTATTTTTTGCGTGGTCACAGCCCCGCAGGGCAAGGTATGCATGGAAGTAATCCAAAAAGCCTCGGAGAGATTTTTGGGTTACCCGTGCGATTACCTTGCTCCTTTGGCAATCGAAAAAAAAGAAAGAAGCGGGAGCTTCTGCCTTTTTTGAACGATAGTCAATATTCGAACTGGGCGGGCTTAAATAGAGAATGCCCGGCTTTTGCAATACAGGTACTGTATTGCCACCAGCTCTTCATGGGTAAAGAGAGCCATCTGATAGCATTGATTGGATAAATCTTTTCATTTATTTTAATTTTAGAATGCAGCCTTAAGCGGATGCTTCGGACAAATATAGGCTCTATTTCTGATAGTTAAACACTTGCTGATATTTATGCATTGGGATGCATTTATTTGCCACCCATAACACTAATCTAAACCGACTTTAGCTACTTCCGTTAGTAATATGGGTAATATCACTCATGATTTTTTAGTATCTTTGGAATATGTACCAGTCTAGTGATAAACATATTCAGGAAGATGTAGCCAAGTTACAGTTTAGAGATGTTGGGCAGTGTATTGATCGTTTTTCTCAAGTTAACTATCGAACGGCTTTATCTGTAAACCCCAATACAAAACCTACATCAGAAGATATTGCTCTTTTAAGAAGCAAGATATTGGATATTATCCGCAATAATCCTCCTTTGGCAAGTGTGCCCCGCTATTTTCATGATGGGCGGGAAGACTATCTCTGGTATAGTGATTTCTACGATGATATTACTAAAGAGGTTTATCATAAGTACAGAACATTTACAAAACCTCAAAATGAAATAACTCCTGCTAACTATGCTGAAGAATTAGCAAAAATTGATTTACCTTATTTCAGGGAACTGATAGACCTTATCAGCCTCGAACGCCTGTTGGCAGGCTATCCTAATAAAGAAGTTAAGGCTAAAGAAAAAATTGAAGTAAGTAAACCTATCAATGCACCCGTGGCAGACAAGCAAGAAGTTTATGTTGAAGAACAAACTGTAACTGAAAATACCAAATCGAAGTCTACTACTAAAGACAAACAACAGTTTAAGAAACGTTCCTATGAGCCCAAACTAACTGATAAACAATATAGTCTATTGGCAGAATGTATCGAACAAATAAAACTTTTTACCCGATCTGCAAAAGTTTCTGAACTAAAGAAACTCCTGAAAGGCAAACTAAATGAACCTTTACGGGTTACCAACCAAAAATCATTGGTCTATCTTTTTGACCAACTCATGGATTCCGGTTATATCAAAGATACATGGATATCTGTTGCCGATGGCAATAAAGACTTTATATCCTTCCGTACTGATGGCAATAAAGAAAGATACGGAGATAATACACACTACATCAATATGCAACAGTTGCTAAACTGCCGTAATCGAAATAAGAAAGAGCGTATTACAGGGCTTGAAGATATAGACGACCTGATAGACCAAATGAGGGAAAAACCGGCTGAATAGTTAAAAAATATTATTTGCCATTTTTGACCATAAATATTCCTTTTACTTACCAATGCCACATGATTGTCTGGATATCAGCTGATTGATATTTATATGCGATTTGATAATTCCTATCAAATTTGCTTTTCTTGATTATATACCTCAATCGATATGTATTGACAATCAATATCATACTACCCCAACCTGTTAGGTAAAGCTGTTATGTAAACAGCGTGGGCATCGGAGAGGTGGTAACTTTGCTCCTGATTCCGGAACGGGAGTATATATCGTTGTATGCTTCTTATCCTCCGGAAGATTTATAGGTATGGGCAGAGCCAACCGTATCAGGGATGTTTGAGTATGCTATATGTAATTGGTTAATCATAACATTATAGTATAAATATTTAAAACAAATTCCTATGAGTGAAGATATAGAAAAAGGAAAAACGGAAGATGAGAAAACTGATGTATCCGATATTTTTGACAACAGTACATGAATGCCGACTTCTGCCAAAGGGAAAGCCGGTCGTAAGAAAGACGAGGAAGACTATGCCCGTCGTTTTCTAACGGCACATAAGGTAAAGGATTATACCCCGGTATATATCGATGTGCGTATGAAAGAAAAGCTACAGACACTGGTTGCTTCTTTACAGCATATCGCACCGGAGATAACTCCGACTATCTTATTGTCGAATATCCTTGCCGACCATTTGTCTGTAAACAGGGAACTGATAACCCGTGTAGCCAGCGAAGGGCTAAAACGCTCCCTTGCCAGCACATTCAACAGTGATAAGGAACAAAAGTAAAAATCAAAGTATTAAATGTAAGAATTATGGAAATTGTATGTATTGACCTGTTGGCATGGGAGAGGCTTAAACGGCAGATAAGTAGATTTGTATATATGAGTCCACTTTAAATAGTGGCAATTTTAAGTTTAAAAAAGTAATTCGTTGATTTTTCATTTCCTATTTTTGAGAAGCAAGGAAGTAAAAAATCAAACACGATAAAAAGTTTCTCCCTTATGGAGGTCTTTATATAGCGAAAATCGGTTATTAAACCATTTTCATGCGCTCTTTGACTTATTGTTATCAGATAATTTCCAAGGCGGACATGGTTTATCCATAAACATCTGGCGAAAGTAAATAATTTGTGCCTGAGCAAACCTCTGTATCGTGTTTTGTTGTTCCTCGTATGGAAGCAATACTGAAAGATGGTTGCCTCCACGTTGTTTCTTTTCATCTGTTCCTGCCCGGGGATAGCCGCGAGTTCGTGTCTTAGTTCTGCAGTTGCTATCTGTTCGTTCGTAAAATACCGGTACTTGCTCTTGCCTGTGGTGGCAATCCTCCATTTATCCCCGGTTTTGTATGCAGGGATAATCTCTCCGGTTTCGATATGGGTGACAACCAGCTCACCCTCCTTCATCTCCAGGTCATATTTAGATTGTCTCCCTTGTAATCCGCTTGTTATAAGTTCAATTGAGTTCATATCGGCAAACTCCCTGTTACCAGGGGATTGATAAGCACCATCGGCATAGACTTTCTCTATTATATCGGTGCTTACCTTCTCCTGGATGTTGGTAACGGCATCCTTCAGGTAGCCATTGTCTGCAGCACTTGCCGGTTTCACCTGAACGTTTACGATCAGGTTGGGTTTGTCCTTCTGTTCATCAGTGTCATCACAGGTCTCGGTGATGTTCACACTGTAGCCCTTTACCTTCTGGTCTCCTTTTTTCGATAATCGGCATCGGGGTCATTGTGGTTTTGAACGCTCCTGGCCGTGATGTCCTCTTTGGGACGAAGGATAGCCTGTCCCTTGACCACCTCGTATTGCTCGTGGAAGACACGGTGAAGAAGGTCGTAGCCGGTAGTGGTCTCTGCAAGGCGTTTAAGAACCTGATAAATGAGCCCACCCAGGGAAGAGATTTTCTCGCCGAGAGTTTCACTGTTTAAGCGGTAAACCATATTCTGAGCATCTTCTTCTAAAAAATAGAAGTACCTGTTTCCTGAGCCTGGGGTTCAAAAGAAGCATCCCCCTATCGCCCAGGTCCTTGATAAACCCGCGGAAAGTGTTGTGAATGATCTCGAAACGGGAGTACCAGGCGATGTTGCTGCCAATGAGCTTACTGTCCATACGGACAGATTTGCCGGATATCTTGAAGGTGGAGAGTTGGTCGCCAGTGAGCTGCTCGAAGCTCTTTTCCATCAGGTTTACACCATACCGGTTTTCGTATTCACAAATACGCCTTCTCAGTAAATAATAAGTATCGATAGAGGGTGCAACATCACTCAGGGAGACTAGACCCAGGGCTTTACGCACCAGGAGATCGAACTGGCATTTATCGAACAGATCTTCATCGCTACAGCCAAAACCCTCCTTGATGATGGACATTCCGATAATCACCCGTATGGAAGCATTGGGAGCGCCCATGTTACCCTGTTTGAAAAGGGGAGCAAATATGGTTTCGTCTATTTGGGAGGTGACGTTTGCATAAAACCGGTTGTGCCACGCCGCAGGATCATCATATTTTTTTGCCTCACGCTTACCCATTTGGGTGGAAGGTGTGGAAAACATGTCATATTGTGGATTTACAGATGTCTTCTTGAACATGATTTCTTCTCTTTTAGGTGATGCAAAATACGATTTTTTTATCTGATAACAAGGGATTTTCAGAGCGTTTTATCAACAAAAAACGGAAATAAAACAACAAAATTAAAGTCAGGGACTTTTTAAAGTGGACTCATATATTAATTAGAAAGTACCCCACATTTCAATCGAAAAGTATACCACTTACAAACTTGAACGGAACAACTTCGTTCATAAAGAATGATAAGTATGTATACAAAACAGGAGATCATAATTAGCAGCTTCCGCGATGGAAAAAGTCAGCGCCAAATAGCCCGTGATTTGCAAATTAGTCGCAAAACAATCAGGAAGTACCTGCAGGAACACGAAAAGGCATTGCAATTGGCAGTCTGTAAAGAAACAGCGCAATCGTGTAATCTATCCAGTGAACCGGTCTATAAAATGGCTACACCTCGTCTGAGGCTCAAATTAACTCGGGAGGTGGAAACTGTCATCGATGAATTACTTGAAGACAACGAGCGTAAGCGTGGGCAAGGCCTGCGCAAGCAGATGCTAAAGAAAAAGGACATCCTTGAGGAACTTCACCGGCGAGGGTTTGATATTGGCTACACCACGGTTTGTAATCATATTGCGCGCAGAGAGAACCGGGTAGTAACCAAAGAAGCATTTATTCGCCAGGTTTATCAGGCCGGGGAAATCTGTGAGTTTGACTGGGGTGAGATCAAACTCTGCATTGCAGGGAAACGCAGGTCATTGCAACTTGCTGTTTTTACCTCCGCATTCAGCAATTACCGCTACGCTTTTATTTACGAGCGGCAGGATACCTTGGCTTTTATGGAATCTCACGTACGTTTCTTTAAAACAATTGGTGGCGTTTACCGGGAGATGGTTTACGATAATATGCGGGTTGCGGTAGCCAGATTTGTCGGGCCGCATGAAAAGGAGCCCACCCGGTCATTGCTCCAGCTTCGGGGGCACTATCAGTTCAGGCATCGCTTTTGCAACATATACCGAGGAAACGAAAAAGGCCACGTGGAACGGAGCGTGGAGTATGTCCGCCGTAAAGCCTTCGCCCCTAAAGACGCCTTTACAGGCACCCTGGAGGCCCAACAGTGGCTTGACGCAACGCTGGAAAGGCTCAATGCGGGGAAGCAGCAGGGAACAGGCAAAAGCGCCGACGAACTGTTTTCACAAGAGAAGGACCTCTTGGGCAAGCATCCGGCCATGGAGCTTGTCTGCAGTGAACAGGTGCAATTGCGAGTGGATAAATATGCCACTATCAGTTATCGCACCAACCGTTACTCGGTTCCCGATCATCTGGTGGGAGAGTTTGTTGATGTGAGTGTTCGCAGCCGCGAGTTACAGGTATACGTACAAAACAAACGGGTAGCCGTTCATGGACGTAGTTACGAAAAGCACTCCTGGAATGTGGAGATAGAGCATTACCTGGCAACATTTAAGAAGAAACCTGGCGCCCTGGCGGGTAGCCTGGCACTTGCCGGTAACCATTACCTTAGAGGGTTGTACATGGACTTTTTCCAAAGCGAACCCCGAGAATTTATCGACCTGCTCACATACTGCCGCAGGCAAATGGTGAGCCAGGAGAAACTCGAGGAATCCCTTAAGCGATTGCTGGACACCGGCTGTAAGGGAGTCAGTGTTGAAAAGCTTCGGGCCCTACTGGGAAATAAACCCTGTGTAAACCCAACCAGGGAGCCGGAAGATAAAATAAGTATTAAAGCCAAAGAACAACTTGCCGGTATCACCGGGCTAATGCAAAAAACAAACTACAATGGACACTATCAACAGGCAAATAACAGCTTACAGTAAAGAGCTTCGACTGCCTGTTTTCAGGCGTGATTACAAAGAACTGGCAACAGAAGCAACCCGGCAGGGGCTTGATTATGAAGCGTACCTGGTAAAGCTCATGGAACGTGAATATGAGCTCCGGATTGAGAACCGTAAAAAAGCGCAAATAAGGAATGCCCGGTTCCCGTCCAAAATGTATCTTTCCGACCTTGAGCGTGACCAGTTACCGCCGGGTGCCAGGGAGAAACTCCCTTTACTGGAAAGATTGGACTTTATCCCGGCAGCCCAGAATGTGATCCTCTCCGGCAACCCGGGTACCGGCAAAACACACATCGCGATAGGGTTGGGGCTTAAGGCTTGTATACAGGGGTATAAAGTGTTGTTCACCACGGTACACCGCTTGTTGACACAGTTACGTGAATCCCACTCTGAGCGCACACTGAAACAGGTAGAAGCACAGTTTGAAAAATATGACCTGGTCATATGCGATGAGTTTGGGTATGTATCGTTTGATAAACAAGGCTCTGAACTGTTGTTTAACCATCTCTCTTTAAGGATGGGCAGGAAATCGACCATCATTACCACGAACCTCGGCTTTGACCGTTGGGAAGAGATCTTTGGTGACCCCGTTCTGACAGCGGCACTGGTGGACAGGGTAACCCATAAGGCATACCTTGTAAATATGTCCGGAGATTCATACCGGTTGAAAGAAACAGAAAAAATGATGAATGAAAAATGAAGATAAGAGTCAGAATAAGAACGCCCGTTTCCCTGTTGGGGGCGGTACCGCCCCCAACAGGGAAACGGACTTGGAGATTAAATTAAAATGGTATACTTTTGGATTGAAATACTGGTATACTTTTGGGGTGAAATAAACAGTAGATTAACGTTTGAAGTAAATGCATTAAAAGAGCTATATTGTCCTAACCCCCGTGACGGCTGAATGGACTCGGCGGATGTCTGCCGAGCTCTGGCTATCTCAAAGAGAACCCTACAAACATGGCGGAATAATGGTAAAATACCTTATTCGATGTTAGGAGGCAAGGTATATTTTAAGGAGTCGGATATTGACAGCTTATTGCAATTAGGGATGAAAGGAGTATCAGACAATGGATAAGTTTATCGGTTTTGAGTCCGAAGAGTTCAGGGAACTCGAAGGACAAATAGAGCAGGCTCTTGGTAATGTACAGGATGTTCGGGATAAACATCGTCCGACGCTGGCTGACAATCGTTATCTGAGTGGGGAGGAAGTAATGGAGTATCTGCATATCTCACCCCGTACGCTTCAAACCCTGCGTGATAAACGAATGATCTGTTATACGACTATCGGAGGTAAGATACTCTATCCCGAGAAAGAACTACAGCAAGTCTTGTATGATAACTACTGCTCTCCCGAATTACCATTCTAAGGCGGGAATGGAAGGAAACAAAACATTTTTTTCTTTTTCATCTGCTAAACATTCTTTTTACAGGAAGAAGGATAAATCAGACAAACCTTTTCCTGAAAGGAAAACCCGTCAGGGCATAGGGTTTGGCGTTTTATTCTCTTCCTGTTATTTTGTGGGCAGATAAATAAGAAACGATTAGTAAAGAATTATATTTTTATTTACACTTTTGCAGAACATAACAATAGCAATCGAAATTTTATATTTAAGTTGGTCAAATCCGGCAAATTGGATATAAATACTTATTTTTGTTATACCATTGAATATTCATATATAAGATATACTTATGTGGTCCGATTGGAAAGAACGAATCAAACTTGAACCGAAAGTAAGGCACAGCCTGCTGTGGGAATATGACCTTTCCGGTTTCGACTGGCAATATATGCGGGCACTGGTTGTCGAACGTGTTATCGAAAGAGGCCGGGATGAGGATTATTATGCTATGTTCGCCCTTTATGGAGGCATGGAGGGAGTAAGACATATCATACGGGATGAAGTATTGAACCTTTCCGATAAAGATATTGCTTTTGTTTGTACTGCTTTTAACTTAAAGAAGGAGGAACTCAAATGTTACATACGCAAACAGTCGATGCAGGCACTTATGCACTCTTAAAATCAATAATGAATGACAGTACATTCAATGGTTTTGCACTGGCCGGAGGTACAGCTTTATCTCTATTGATAGGACACCGTAAAAGCATCGATCTGGATTTATTTACTACAGGTGAATTTAATCCGGTACAACTGGAACAATATCTTCAGAAAAACTATACTTTTAAAGGTGATTTTCTGGAAGGCTATAGCCTTAAAGGTGAAGTAGAAGGAATAAAACTGGATTTTATCCGGCATGACTATCCCGATGTGGAGCCAAGGATACAGGAAGACGGCATACGGTTATATAGCCTGAAAGATATTGCCGCCATGAAGTTATCCGCTATTGGCGATAACGGGACTCGGCTGAAAGATTTTATCGATGTGGCTTACCTGTCCGGCTACCTTTCACTGAAAGAGATGCTGACGGCATTCGAAACGAAATACCCGCAGACAAATCCGTACCGGGCACTTAAAGGGCTCAACTATTACGATGATATCCGTTTCTCGGAAAGGATCGATTTGTTGGGAAAAGGCTTCCGTTGGGAAGATATAGCGGCTCGCCTGACAGACATGACCTGGGAGGAAAATAAACGTTTCCCGCATCTGAAAGAAGAAGCTGCAGGTAAAGAAAAGAAGCTACAACAACCGGTTATACAGCCCAAGAAAAGAGGGCGGAGAATGTAAATTGTATATTGTACAAAATATAATAACGAAACGGATTGACTATAAAAAATCAATCCGTTTTATTTTACCATACCTAAACAGTCTACTTATTTTCGTATCATGTATTTTGAGGGATCAACTGGGTTATTCTCCCTTTTCTTTCTGATAAACATCGCTTTCTGTTTTTTACCGATACGTTTAATATTCCTATAGTCCGATTCATCTCTGTCAGTATCGAGTTGATAAGTATCGCCGATCTTGTCTGTTAGTGCTGCCATATCCTTACTGATCTTTTCGTTGGTTATTTTGGCATAGATTTGTGTGGTGGTAATGCAAGAATGTCCGAGCATCTGGGAGACGGTTTCAATCGGCACACCCTTTGATAAACAGACGGTTGTGGCAAATGAGTGCCTGGCTACATGCGTGGTAATCCGCTTAGTAATTCCACATAATTTAGCGATACGTTGCAGGCATCGGTTCATACTATCGCCAAAAGTAGGAACAGGAAATATGTAATTATTTTTGGCTACAAGACGATATTGTTCAATCAATTTTTTGGCTACAGGAAGTAGCTTTACATAGAAAGTGGCATTGGTTTTCTTGCGTTTGGCAATCAGCCATAATTCTCCGTCGAAAGAGGTTTGTATATCATCGAAAGTCAGTTTCTTGATATCGGAGTATGCCAATCCGGTAAAGGCTTGGAACACGAAAATATCCCGGACTTGTCGTTGCTTGTATCGGCGAAGTTCCACAGACATAAATCTTTTGAGTTCATCTTCTGTCAGATAGCCTCTGTCGCGGGTCTTAGCCTTGAATCGAAATCCGGCAAATGGATTAACGTGTATATATCCTTTGCGTTGAGCTATCAGCATAATCTGCTTGAGTTTGGTAACGGCGGTAAGCAACGTACTGCCTGCCAGCTTGCGTTCTTCCAATAGGTAAGCATAATAATCTTCTATAAATTGAGGCTCTATTTCTTTGATTGGAATATCGGATAGATTGTACCTGTCACGAAGGAACATTTCTACCCGCCTGCGGTTAATAATCAATTGCTCATACGAGCCCTCGGTACGGTCTTTCCCAACACGCTTAGCATAGCTTTCGTAAAACTCATCGGCAATGGAAAAGAAAGTGCGGTAATCATCACCAAAACCCAGATAAGCGTTCTTGACTTTTTCAGCTGATACAAAATTATCTTTGTCACAGATATGTTGGTATTGCTTGCCGATCTGTGTTTTGATATTGTCCAACTTCTGATTGATCTTCTGTGCTTCGAGGCTCTTGCCTGAAGCTTTGTTTGCTTTGGTATCCCATAACGAGGGTTTTATGTTTAGCTTACAGCTAAACTGGGATACACTTCCATTAACAGTGATTCTTCCCATAACAGGAGCTTTGCCATCTTTCAGATTGTTCTTTTTCAGGTAGAACAGAACCTTGAATGTACTTCTTGCCATAACTCTAATTTTTTAATTACAAATTTAGTTTACTTAGAGTTATCCGGTGCTATGCAAAATTACGCAAACTGCTGTATAAAAGCATATTAAAGTCAAGAGTCAAAATTATGCTCAGGTAACGATCTGGTAACTGAACTCGATGTCATCTTTGCTTTTTTATGCATTTATTCTCTTTTGGTCAAAAGAATCATTTTGCTTAATCCGCTGATTAAGTTCTTGTTACTCCCGTCTGCATCCTCTCTCCTAAATGTCTGCTGTTTCTATCTGATAAATGATCTTTTACCCATTCCTTTGATATTGATCATTCTTAAATTAGGAATCTAGAGTATCAGTCGGTCGAAAGTATCAAAAGAAATTTCATCTTCTAAAAAGATTCTCAGAGCATTGTTGAACCGACTCGAGAGTGATTTTATTTTACTATGGATGAAATTGGTAAGGATTGTTTTTTGAATGTGACTTAGTCGTTCCTTTTTAAGTAATTCTACCGGAGCAGTCAAAAGTTCGGAATCGGGCGGTTCATTATTCACAAGTTTTTGAAATGGGTAAAGATGAATGTATTTTCGGGAAATACGTGTCAATTCCTCACTGGTCCGTTTGCCACAATTTCTTATATCAAGAAATTTGTTATTTGAAACATAGTGATCCAGGATTAAGAACAAATAATTGAAGTTGTTGTATCGGCAAATGTGAGTTGCTCTCGTACTTAATTTCTCAATATTTGAAAGTTCTTCAATGGTTGTATCCAAGTCGACATTATCCATAACAAAAGAGAATTAATCATCATTCGTATGTATACTTCAAAGCATTGAATGCATCAATGGCCAAGATTGGCAAAATTCAGAGGTATTTAATCCAAAGACGTTACATCGCAAATTTAAAAGAAATAATTGAAGATGAGAATAATTAGATGTGAAAATTTCTTGGATAGTGGTGATATTAATATTGAATTATTTTATTGATTGTTTTGGTTTACCTTGAATGTTTCGTAAATTCGTTGCTTGAATCAATTACGGGATAATAAAGTATTGAGAGGTTGCCTCCTATTACATTAGACCTGCTAAGTACAAACTGATTAGGATGTATTTTTATTTATGCGTATTAATACAGGAAATATTGAACAAAACGGTCTTCAGAAAAAGTAGCACTATCAAAAAAAGATTATTTTTACAAAATGAATGATTTTGAAAATATTGAATCTTGGGAATCAAATTTTGGCTTGCTCCCTATTAAACTTAATCCTACTCAACAAGTGGATAGGTTTTTAATGTTAAATGGTGGCCTGGGCGATTTCTGTCTTAAGACTTCAGCATTAGGTGAAGAAGATATAAAAAATGTTTTTCAAGAATCTTGGTCAACAAACACTAAAAATTTTTTATTTATTGACAAGGACCATATTGAAGTCACAAATTGGTATGATAATAAAACTGAGAAAATTCCTAAAAATAAAATTGAATTTAATATAAATCAATTTTACAAGTACCTATCATCTAAATCATTTAAAACGCAAAATGATGTTGTCCCATTTGTTCTTGATATCTTTAGACAACTTAGAAACATTACATTCGAGAAACAAGATTCATCTGAGGCAATAAATCTTTTATTTTATCTTTTAATCAGTTTAGAAGAAGACTACACAAAGGTTGATGTTGAAAAATGGAATATTTCAACATCAAATTTTCCTGATAGATTTGAATATTTTGTAGAGCTTATTAATCAAGGGGTTCGAAATATAAAACCGAATTTAGATTTAATTTTAAGACATACGGCAGGGGCATTGTTCCAAGAAGCTCATCGTGAAGTAATATTTTTTAATCCCCAAAGAGATTTATTTGGTGGCGTATCCAGTAAATTAGAAACTAAAATTGATGCTTACTCTAGCATACATTATACACCACAATATATTGCTAGAAGTATAGTTGAAAATGCACTTAAATCATTTGATTTAAACAGTGAAAAAATTACTATCTTAGATCCTTCGTGTGGCTCATCTGAATTTTTAATTGAAGTTCTCAAACAACTAAAGAACAAAGGTTTTAACGGAAGAATTGTTGTAAAAGGTTTTGACTCATCGGATAGTGCAGTAAGAACATCAAAATTCTTATTATCATATGAAAATCGTAAACAGTGGGATAATATAATTCAAATAGACATTAGGAAGGTAAGTGATTCTCTTGTTGAAGATTGGGGACAAAATGATATTGTTTTAATGAATCCCCCATTCATATCTTGGGAATTACTTAAAGAAAAAGAAAGTCGGGATAACGTTCTCGCCATACTTGAAAATGTTGTCAAAAAGTCTAGACCAAATCAAGCTACAGCTTTTTTTTATAAAGCAACTCAATCCCTAAAAGAAAATGGTATAATTGGCTGTGTTTTACCTACATCTATTTTCTATTCCGAAATATATTCAGAACTTAGAAATAAATTATATAAAGACCTGTCTTTTAAGGTTTTAGCGAAATTAGGCAATTATGTATTTGAAGATGCTTTAACCGATGTCAGTTTGTTTGTTGCTTCGAACTCTAAATCGATACTATTACCAAAACTTATTTGGACTAAAAACGAAAAAGGAATTGTACAAGACACTTTAAGAGAGTTCAGAAAAATGAATGCTAATAATGAGCAATCAATAAATAATAAGAATTTTAGCATCTATATTCCGCCTTACTTCCCAATTTTAAAGGATAGTTGGAAAATCATTTCTCTTAAAGAAAATGATTTTATTAAAGAACTAGATATATATCATAAAGCTGGTAAATTTTCTGCTATTAGCGATGTTTTTACTATTAATCAAGGAGCATTATTAGGTGTTAAGAATGTTTTTAAAATTTCATCTGAAGAATTTAATTCAATTCCAACTACAGAAAAGAAATATTTTCGGCCAGTTGTGACAAATGATTCGCTTCGTACAGGTAAAATTATAATAAGTGAATATGTTTGGTTTCCATATGATAAGAATGGTTTGATTTTCAAAGAGGAAAATAATTTAACTGGTCTACATTTTTATAAAACGAGACTTTTTCCAAATAAAGAAATATTAGAAAAAAGGTCAGGTATAAACAATTGGTGGTCATTGACAAGACCTAGAAACTGGCAATTTATCCAAGAACCAAGGCTATTATCAAACAGATTTGGAAATTCAAAATCTTTCGGTTTTGATAAAAAAGGAGACTGCGTAATAGAAGAAGGAAATGCATTTATCCCAAAAAAAGAATTTCAAACCACTGATTATTACTTCTATCTTGCGTTATTTAGCAGTAGCATTTTTGATTTATTATTATCAATATACTCTAAACCAATAATGTCTGGTTATGATTTAGGCAAGATTCAGATTAAAAATATTCCTATACCAAATATTCATAAAAATAATCTGAGAGAAAATGGAGCATATTTAAAACTTACAGAACTTGGCAAAGAGTTAGAAAATGGTAACTCATTCGTAAAACAAGTGATAGATGATATTTTAAAATCATATTTCTATCCAAAATTCTAGTTTTATGAGTGATTATTTAGGCATTATAAAAGAAATAAATAAGGAATGTAAAGTCTTATTTCTCGAGAATTTCAAACTTGTACCTGAAAAAGGTCATCATAATATTTTTGTTTACAAAATTGAAGGTAGTTCAATTGCATTAAATCGTTATAACTCTGAACCTGTGAAGGTTCTAAAGTGGTTTAAAAACTTTTGGTTGTATATAGAAGTGAAATTCATTGTTAAGAAATCAAAACAAGGTAATAAAACAATAGAAACTATTCACACAAATATATCTATTTCTATTTATCAAGGGAATGATAATGATGAAATGAAAATTCAGTTGTTTAGAGCTGAATGGGACGATATGAATGACCCAAATGAAAAACATTCACAACCTCATTGGCATATTACTTCAAGCCAGGCCATTGAAAAAACCTTTGAAGAATACTCCGTTCACTTAGATAACGGAGAATTTATTTCATTATTAGAAAATGTAAAAGCAAAAATCATTGATGTAAAAAGTATTCATTTTGCTATGAATGGAAATTGGCAGGAAGACCAAACTCATATTCATTCTATTAAGAGTGCAGTACAAATTTCTAAGTGGCTAAGAGGTTTTTTACATCACATTAGAATTGAACTTGAAGAAGTAAACAATTTTGCTTAATAAATAGGAAACTGAGTGGTCGGCACAACTTAGCGATCAGAGGTTATTTAACTACACAACATTTTTAATAAAATGATTTCGAAAGTCTAATAAGATGTTGTAAATCTGTATATAAGTGAACCGTACACATGGCTTGTTTTGAATTTCGCTGACACGTAACACATCACTTAAAAAAAATAAGATCTTTTTTTGCCAACGGTCAGATAAAAAGAAGAAATACTTTAAGAAACCGATGATGAACCAATTCAAACCAAGGAAGGCAATAAACAAAGCCTTTTTAAAAGTAAAACCGAATAGAACAGAAATTGAGAGATTTAAAGCTAATCTTACTCAATTGCTCGACAGAACAAATGAGACAGGATCAGAAGAGTTTCATAAAAATCTCATCATTGATTTTCTCAAAAAGACATACTATGACCCAAATTACTTCATCAACACAAAAGAAAGAAATGATTTGGTAATTCATAATGGAGACAAAGCAATAAGTACAGTTGGTGTTATTCTCGAAACGAAAAAACCGACTAACAAATCAGAAATGGTTACAACTGAAAAACTGAATACAAAAGCTCTTCAGGAACTAGTACTATACTATCTGCGAGAAAGAATAATTCACAAAAATCTTGAAGTAAAACACTTAGTAATTACAAACATCAATGAGTGGTTCATTTTTGATGCTACATTATTTGAGAGGCTTTTTGCACAAAACAAAAGCCTTGTAAAACAATTCAATGACTTTGAAGGTAGACGATTAGCGGACACTAAAACAGATTTTTTCTACAATCAGATTGCAGAACCATTTCTTGAAAGTGTTATTAATGAAATTGAATTTACATACTTCAATTTACAGGATTATCAAAAACCACTCCGTAACAAAAAAAAGGAAGACGACAACAAACTTATTATTCTATTCAAGTTACTATCACCTGAGCACCTATTGAAACTTCCGTTTACAAACGACAGCAACAGACTTGACAAACGCTTTTACTCTGAGTTGTTGCATATTATTGGTTTGTCAGAAACAAAAAAAGGAACTAAAAAAATAATAGGACGAAAGAAAGAAGAAGAGAGAAATACAGGTAGCATATTAGAGAATGCAATTATCCAACTTGATAGTTTAGAAATAATTGGTAGATTGGAATGCCCAAGTCAATTTGGGAATACACAACAGGAAAGGCTATTCAATGTTGCACTTGAACTTACGATCACTTGGTTAAACAGGATTCTGTTCTTAAAGTTATTGGAAGCACAACTTATCACTTACCACAGGAACGATAAATCATATTCTTTCCTTAATTATGACAAAATAAAAAATTATGACGACCTTAATAGCTTGTTTTTTCAAGTATTAGCTAAGAAATATGATGATAGAAATATTGATGTAAAGAGAATTTTTGAGAAAGTCCCTTATCTTAACTCTTCTCTTTTTGAGCCGACGAATATTGAGCATTCAACTTTGTATATAAGCAATCTGAAAGATGATAAGACAATCCCAATAATTTCAACTACGGTTTTAAAAAACGATCAAGGAAAGAATAAAACAGGAGAACTAACAACTCTTATATATTTATTTGAATTTTTAAATTCATACGACTTTAGAAGTGAAGGCACTGAAGAGATCCAAGAAGAGAATAAATCACTAATCAATGCTTCTGTTCTTGGATTGATTTTCGAGAAAATTAATGGTTACAAAGATGGTTCATTTTTCACGCCAGGTTTCATCACAATGTATATGTGCCGTGAAACAATACGTAAGTCGGTTGTGCAAAAATTTAACGAAACTAAGAATTGGAAATGCCAGGACTTAAATGAAATTTACAACAAAATTGAAGACACTAAAGAAGCAAACGAAATTATTAATTGCATTAAAATCTGCGACCCTGCCGTTGGTTCAGGACACTTTTTGGTTTCGGCACTTAATGAATTAATTGCCATTAAAAATGATTTAAAAATCCTGCAAGACCGTAACGGTAAACGCCTGAAAGAGTATCAAGTGGAGGTAGTAAATGATGAACTAATTGTTACAGATGAAGACGGAGAACTATTTGAGTATAAACCGAACAACAAAGAAAAGCAACGCATACAGGAAGCTCTTTTTCACGAAAAGCAAACTATCATTGAAAACTGTCTTTTCGGCGTTGACATTAATCCCAACTCAGTAAAAATATGTCGTTTGCGCTTATGGATTGAGCTTTTGAAAAATGCATATTATAAAAACGAAACGGAACTTGAAACACTCCCAAATATTGATATAAATATAAAATGCGGGAACTCTTTGGTAAGCCGTTTTGACATTGATGCAGACCTGAAACAAGCTCTGAGAAAAAGTAAGTGGACAATTGATAGTTACAGAATAGCCGTTGACACGTATCGCAATGCTGATAGTAAAGAACAGAAAAGAGAAATGGAACGGTTAATTGCCGTTATAAAATCGGATTTCAGAAGTGAAATTTCGTTGAATGATCCAAAAGTAAAAAAGCTACGAAAACTATCAGGTGAGTTATATCAAATGAACAATCAACGGCATATTTTTGAAATGAGTAAAATGGAGAAAGTCGATTGGAATAAAAAAGTGACGCAACTAACAAAAGAAACTAATAAACTTGAAATTGAAATTGAAAAAATAAAAGGCAACAAAATATATGAAAACGCATTTGAATGGCGTTTTGAATTTCCCGAAGTATTAAATGATGATGGAGAATTTGTTGGCTTTGATGTGGTTATTGGAAACCCTCCGTACATAGTTATTATTAAATCAACATTTGGAGAAAATTTAATAAACTTCTATAATCAGGAATACTTTACATCAGAATATAATCCTAACACTTACACACTGTTTATTGAATTAGCATTTAATAAGTTACTAAAAAGTAATGGACAATTTTCGTATATTATTCCAAACTCTTGGTTGAACGGTAAGTATTTCACCAAGATTCGTGATTATCTAAAAAAATTCCAAATAAATGAACTAATAAATTTAAAGGATATTGCATTTGATGTTATTGTAGAAACAGTTATCTTAAATTTAACCAAGCAGCAACCTAACATAGAAACTGAATTGAAAATTTGTTTAGGAGAAAACAATATACAAATTGTTGATAAACAACTTGAAATTGGAATTAACCCTTTTGAATTACAATTGCCAAGTTTTGTAAATACTATTATCAATAGTTCAAAAAAAATAAAAGATTATTGTATGGTTTATCGTGGTGTTGAAACAAAAAGAAATTCAGAATACATTTCAACAACAAAATTTAATGATGATTGGAAAGAAATATTATTAGGTAAAGATATTCAACGATATAATTATCATTACAGCGGTTCATATGTGAAGTTTATCCCTAAAGAATTAAAAAGTAATGCAAACATTGAATATTACTTGAAAGAAAAAATATTAATGAGAAGAACAGGGAACTCAATTATTGCATGTGCTGACTACGACAAATTTATTGCATTAAAAAACTTATATTTAATTATTCCATATCAAGAATCATACCTACCTTTAATTTTGATTCAACTTAATTCAAAGTTATTTGATTTCATTCACAAATCATTAACTACTGGCGAGAATAAAGCATTTGCTCAATTTCCTGCTCATTACATTGAAGAATTACCTTGTAGAATTGATGAGATTCTAATTTGTAGAGCAAAACAACTGTTTGAAGAAAGACTCACCCAGAATTCTGTTGAAAACAAAATTGACCAATTGGTATACCAACTATACAACTTAACTGAAGAAGAAATAAGAATAATTGAGAACAATTAATTGTTATAATTCAGATTTGACCTGACACCGAGCATTTTAAAATAAAGATTGAATTTTCTGAACATAGCTGATTGAAATTGGAACATGAAACAAGAGGGTATTTTCATCACCTATGATATTCCAGGTTTTTAGAATATTTCTGAAAAGTTGTTCTATAACTACAACTATTCTATTTAATTGATCTTTTTTTTTTCAATAATGTAATCAGCAATGTCGTAGCCGAGGTGGGTTTGTTGGGGGTTTGCGAAATTCTCCAGGAAGTCGGATACGATGAGGTGAAGGGAGAGTTCCAGGTTGATCTGTTCGGCTTTCTTGAGCCACCGGTCGTAACAGCCGACGTCGGGATAGAGGATGACGGTTTTATTTTGGAGCACTCTTGACTTTTCTACATTGAGACCGTTGAGGTTTCCGGCTGCGAGCCAATTGTAGTTGTGGTAGATCATACTTGCTATTACCGCGGTTTTCTCTGCCTCAACGATTGCTATCGGCTTGTCCGGGTAGAGACGCAGGAGGTGCTCGCCAAAATAGCACTGTGAGAGGTTGAAGTCGGAGAATGAGGGATTGGATTTCTTCAGCTTGTGATGCACCCAGTTGATTCCACCATATCCGGTTTTTATACGTCTGCCGGTTTGTGAGTTATACTGCATGATCTTACCGGTACGGACCTTTCCATTGATATCGATTTGCCAAAAAATTACTTCCCCGTTTCTCGTGGCACCCAACAGATAGTTGTTGGCCGCTTCAGCAATTTGCAGATCGGAGAAATGTTTGCTGAGGAACCGTACGAAGTTTGAGTTGAGGGAGAGGGAACGTTTCAGGTATTTGTGGGGAATAAAGTCGGGAGGTTTCACTGGTTGGTTGGGTTGAGGTACAGAAAATTGTTCACTGGGTTCGAGGTAGGTGTGTAAGAGATGGGGACCGGTTGGTTCTTTCTGATTTGTGGTAAGATGATTGGAGATCTTGGGTACCTGTTTCTGATGTTGAGATAAATTTGAGGGTGACGTGATGGTATCTGAAATGGTTTGCGGTGGTGCAGGGTGTGATGAGGCATTTGGATTCCAATTAGCATCACCATGGTTATGTAAGACTGGTGAATGGAGATCCCAATGAGGAGATCCATGGTGTTGTGTAATTGAGAAGTGAGGATCCTGACGTTTGAGATCTGAGAAATATTGCCGGGGTGTATAATGGTAACCGCATTTGATCTCACGGTTGCATCTGCCGACGGTGGCGTGGATGGGTTGAAGCGTCTCCCCGTCGAGGTAGCGGGTGAAACTGTAAGGTGTCTTGCAACCGGGACAGGTGAAGCGGGTGGATTTGCCGGCGTACTTCTGGAGGTAAGGAGGTTTGAACATAATCCCGGGAATATTTGGTGATTGGTAACAAGGTGTTACCAATATATTTACACCTTTATGATTGATATTCTAATAGTTACAGAGATTGGTAACAAAGGAACATATATATAGGAGGGTTACCGATGTTACCAGTGTTACCAACTTTGTTACCATTCTGAACCTTGGGGCTCAGCAGGATCAGAGTCAGAGGCTGGATGTGGAGGTTTTGTTTTCGTTTCTTCAAGTTGTTTTCGGAACGAAAAGAGCCAGAGGCTGGGGGTGGAGGTTTATTCTTCATTGCTTCGAGGTGTGTTCGGAACGAATAGAGTCAGGTTGGGAGTAACTTTTCCGGATTGGTACAGGTCGGGAAATCTTCATACCCATTCAACCGGTTATAATCTTCGGATTTGAAAAGTTCTAGCTGACGGGAATCTACATAATCATCGACTTTGATATCCTGGATGATCTTCTTGTAGATGCGAAGGATTTTGATCTTGAAGCTATTGAATTTTTTCTCCTCCGAGCAGAGTCGCTTGGCGATTGCGTAAGCGGAGATGGAGGGTTGCTCAACGATGCATCTGCGGACCTCCTCTTCCAGTATCTCCCTGTCTCGTTCCGTCACCGTTTTGAGATGCTTGTACTCACTGTCGAGATGCAGGAAGTTAAAGTGAAGGAAATTGTCCGGTTTGGTGATCTGGCAGACGATGATGTTGTAGCTGTCGTAAATGTGCTCGGTGGAGCGGACCTTGATCATCTTGATGTAACGGAAAGAGCTATCGGAAGAGCTCTCTCCTATCGCGAAGCTGCTGTCGCAGAAATTCATCAGCACCTTGCTCCCCTGCAGGTCGTTCCGGGTAAGCGGCTTTGTAAGATCACGCTTGGGTGTGTGCGCCAGCACCAGGAGGGAGAGGTTGTACTTATTCTTCAACATTTTCAGGTGTTTCATCAGCGGCAGCGCATCCTTTGCCCTCTCGTTCTCATGGCGGAGGTAAGTGATGTTGTCGATGATCAAGATCTTGGCACCGGTTTCGATAATCACACTTTCTATCGCGTTGCTGAGGGAAAGCTCGAAAGAAGCATCCTCAGGAAAGACAGCATCCGGGTTGATCTCCACCCTGAGAAAGTTGTCGCTGAAAACATAAGATTCTCCATAATTGTGGGAGTACCTACCCTGGAACTGTTTGTCGTTCAGTTCGAAATCACAATAGATCACTTTCTGCGCCATAGTTTCCAGTTTGAATCCCGGGATGGAACGTCCGCAGGAGATGCTATCAGCGATCTGCACCGCCAGGATCGTCTTGCCCACGTTGGTATCGGCAAAGAGGATGCAGAGCTCCTGCTCGTACCAGAACTCGCTGAAAAGCATCCTGGGGATTGGTCTTTTGGAAGCCTGTTCGATCCAGTTGTTCGCGGTCTTGACCTCGAGAAGACCGGCCGGGAGTGTTGCTTTAAGCTGTCGGAGGTTGTCGTTCAGATCAGCCTCCAACAGCGTTATGAAATTATTGCCCCTGAATTGTTCGATGTCAATATCCAGGAGATCTTCCGGTTGCGTTGCATCGGAAGAGAGACTGTTCGATTCCATGGTGCTGTTATAGTTGATTCATCGAAATTCAATCAATCATTGACCTCCGGCAACAAAGATTTCCTTGTACCATTATAGTTTTTCTGCAAAATGGTGAGAATGTCGGATTTTCGATAGTAGATTTTCCCCCTGATGCGGGAATAGGGCAATAGCCGATTGGTCCGCCAGTACTGCAAAGTACGTACGGAGATGTGGAGCTTCTGCATCACATCCTGTGAATCGACCCAGTCGGCCCACTCATAGAGTACGGCGTAATGTTTGATCTCGTTCATGACAATCTGCGTTTGTTAAATCGAATAGGAGGATACTCAATTGATTCCTGCTGCTTTTCATCGGTATGCAGCCACTCATCGATCTCACATTTCAAAAACTGCAGCTTTTTTCCTTTCTTGTGATAGGGGATCTTCTTCTGGAAGACCCATCCGTAGACCGTTTGTCTAGCCGGCCGGTCGGGCAGGTATTCGCATAGTTCTTCGATGTTGAACCAGGCATTCGGGTCGGGTTGCGTGTCGGCCGAAGTTCTGATCAGCTCTTCCAGGTCGTTCATCTTCCCGATGAGATAGCTCATCGCCTCGGGGATCTCATTGAAGGTAATCGTCTTTTCTTCCATGGTTTCAAAAAAGCATATAGGTGATCATCCGTGCCAATAGAAAAGAGCACCACTGACTCGACAGTGAGACAGTGGTGCAAATATAAAAGGCAAAAATTGGGTGGTAGTGGGAAAAGTAGTGTAATAGTGTCACTACCAATTGCGTTAAATAATGTTATATACTATCATTTTCTATTTTTGCTGTGATTTTAGGGAGCAATTCCCGGAAAAGATCGCCCACAATCTTGAGATTCTTTTTGGTTTTTGTGCTTTCGAAGTCGATATTGAGTTCCGTTTTGATATTTTGAATATGCTTGCCTGTGACTTTCACCATGAAACGGGCCCATTGCACTTTGAGTGAATTGTTGAAGTTGACGCCCAGCTCATTCAGCATGTAATAGAATACGAGAATCATCTGAGCAAGAGTCAGCCCTTTGCGGTTGTAGTTCTCTGTATGATCGTTGAGGAGAATCTTCATGTTCTCGATCTCGGTATCGTGTTTGACTGCAAGCAACCGCAGTTCTTCATCCTTTTGTCTGATTATCTCGGTGAGTTTGGCGATATAGATTTTAAAATCATCTATCACCGTGCTCTGTTCCGCGATGGTTTGTTTCATGGTTAGATGTTTTTTTGGTGGGTTGGATGCAGCTTGTGCATCGGAATTGTCGCTGTTGTCATCATCGCATATCAAGCGCTGCCGTAGCTGAGTGAAACATCCGGATAAATCGTAATAAAAGAGATCGGGATGACGCTGCTTTTCGATGAGGTATTTATCTTCAATCAGATTGAGGATCTGCAATTGCTGATCATGCGTGAAATCGGGGTGGGTCACCCAATGTGTGATGAGATGATGATTGAACTGCTTGGTTGCTTTCATCCATTTTACCTCATTGAGGTTGAGAGAGGGAATGATTTCGAGATACTTATTCTCAATCACAAGAAATTGCTCATTACGATATTGTTCTATGCTTATTGCAAGCATTTTGAGTTTCTTCTTCTGTACCGGTGTCAGATCATAGTTGTAGTTGTTGATCAGCATGAGCAGGAGGTCGAGGATGGTTTCTTCCATTAGCATGTCCCCAAAATAGATGTTGTTTGCAAGGTAATGTGCTTTAAAGGGATCGTAAGCCAGGACGCGTAATCGATCGAAGATCTCATAGGCTTTGTTGAAAACAAAAAGCCACCACTCCTCATCAACTATGAAATCATTTATTCGTTCGTTGTAAAATTCAAAATTTGTATCATCGAGCAGATAATCGCCCAGGTTGTTCTTTGGATAATCCTCTTTGTAGCGGGCGCACTCACCTTCAATCTCTTCAGATGAGGCTAATGTTTCAGATTTCAGCTTCACCGTTTTGCCTTTTTGATCTTCGTCGTATGGATTGTGATCGCGCTCGATGATGTTGTAGGCATAAAGAAAAGTTTTATCGTCACATATCGCGTTTTGTATTTCCTTCCGGACCCTGTAGGCAATCAAGTGATCGACCTCATCCTTGTTCTCATGGAAACTTACGGTTTCGTGGGTACCGTTGTTGGTTTTGATCTTCTTCCGATATCTGGCATCGGCGTACAGATACTTGCTGAAATAGTCTTTGGTTTTTCGTTTATCGGTTCTCAGGGGGTAGAGATCGTAGATAGATTTTCTAACGTGATCGAAATAATCGAATTCTCTTCTGTTGAATTCAAGCTTTTCTTTCGCTCTCATGGTTGCACTGATTGAATTAAACGCCAACAGCAATGGATCTTCATCAGAGATCTCATGCGCAACAAAATACCTGACATTCTTATCAAAACTAATTGAAAGAATCATTCATGACTTGAAAACGCTGTAAAACTTACATCCTTTTCAAGGCTCCTGGTAGTGCCGAATGGTTTATCAAGAGAACAATTGGGCACCTCTAATACCCGATTATTGCCGGTGTCCCTAATTAGATTTCATTGAAAGTAATAGCTTATAAGATTGAACGGGTTAGCCGACAATGGTACAAAAGTAACAATAAAAAAGACAAAAGAGAGTATCATGCTGATTTTGTAGGGGATGAGAGAGGGGCCTGGAGTTTGAGTATTGAATAAATGAGTTGGATAGGTAACAGAAATTTTAGGACATAATTGGGTTTAGAGGGTGGATAGTTGGAAAGATATTCAATTGGGTGATTTGTTGTGTAATGTTATCGTATTGATTGTCTTGTCGTTCTAAGGAGATTATGAAGCAAACCGATTGCCGAAAGTGTTGGTAACAAATTGGTAACTGTTGGTACAGGTAGTTATACAACTATTTGTTACCAAATGGAGAATAATTGGTTTTCAAGATCTAGGATAAACAGCATCGTTTTAGAATTGAATACTCCTTACAGTGTGGTTTGTATTGCGATATATCTTGATATTATAATCAATTTGTATGACCTATGTATGACCCAACGAAAAAGCACCTACCGTTTTATTCGGTAAGTGCTTGATAATGAAGTGACCCCGGAGGGGCTCGAACCCTCGACCCATTGATTAAGAGTCAATTGCTCTACCAACTGAGCTACGGAGTCATTTTTAAGAGGCACAAAGGTACAGATTTTTTTTATTTTAAAAGCAATATGCAGCAAGAAATTGACTATTTTGTTAAGCCGGATGAGCATAATCCAATCAAGATTGTATTATTCCTAAACGAGCAATTTTTACGTTACGCGAAGCAGAGAAGGTAAATTCATAACAATTATGTAGCGGCGAAGAAAAAATAGATCAGAGTTCAAATATGGAATTATTGATTAACAGGTACCATAAATCAAAAAAGGAACAAACTTATACAATTTGCTCCTCTTTTATTCCACTTGCAAGTTATCAGAGATTTGACAGTTCTGAGCCCGCTTTAAATTTGGCTGTCTTCTTTGCCGGAATGTCGATTGGTTTTTTCGTACGAGGATTGATACCTTTTCTGGCGCTTCTTTCCGAAACCGAGAATGTACCAAATCCAACCAATACAACTTTTCCACCTGCTTTTACTTCTTCAGAAATTGTTTCAAGTGTTGCATCCAATGCTTTCTTGGAATCCACTTTGCTAAGGCCTGATTTTTCAGCGATAGCGCTAATTAGTTCTGATTTGTTCATAAAAAACGTAAATAAAAAAATTAAACATACTTTAAATCAAGGCTGAGCCTTATTTTGGCGTCAAATATAAGTTATAAATCGAAAACAATCAAGAAAATAGGTAAAAAGTATTTGATTTTAATAAAAAAACATCTTTTGTGAGGTAAAAAACCACAATTCAAACAAAATAATACGTATTTTTGCGCCACAACAGTATTTTACTAAGATGAATAATTCAAGAAATAGCTTTGCAGGAATACTTCCTGTAGTTACTAAAAACATCATTATCATAAACGGAATCGTATGGTTGGCTCAGTTTGTGTTGTTGCAAAGAACAGGTATAGACCTCTCAAATAAGTTCGGGCTACATTTTATTGGTTCGGAACATTTCCGTATCTATCAGCTTGTCACCTATATGTTCCTGCACGATCCCTATTCTTTCTCGCATGTATTCTTCAACATGTTTGCAGTCTTCATGTTTGGACGAACACTGGAACAAGTGTGGGGTTCAAGGCGGTTCATCGCTTACTACCTGGTTACAGGAATTGGTGCAGGACTAGTTCAGATGCTGATCATTTACTTTCGGATTCAGGCAATATTACCACAGGAGATGTTTTCACTGGTGAATAGTGTTACTGTAGGTGCATCGGGAGCCGTTTTCGGTATTCTGCTTGCATTCGGTATGCTATTCCCAAATGCTCAGCTTTTTATTATCCCTTTTCCATTTCCCATAAAAGCCAAGTGGTTTGTTATCGGTTACGGCCTGCTGGAGCTATTCTTTGGTGTAGCCAACCGCAGTGGCGACAATGTTGCTCATTTTGCCCATCTGGGAGGAATGCTTTTCGGAATTTTCATGATATTATATTGGAGAAAAACGGACAAGAGACATGGCAGATTTTATTGATACGCTGAAATATAAATACAAAACAGGTAGTGTGATGACAAGGCTGATCTTCATCAACGTTCTTGTTTTTGTAGTTATAAAAATATTCCACGTGGTTTTTACATTATTCAATGTTTACGCCATAGACCTTATTACGTTTCTGGGAATACCATCTCATATACCTTTACTGCTAAACAGGTTCTGGACACCCATAACCTATATGTTCGTTCATGAAGGGTTTCTTCATCTCCTGTTTAATATGCTATGGTTATACTGGTTCGGTCATATTTTCCAGCAGTATTTCTCCGGAAGGACATTAGGCAGCCTGTATGTGCTGGGAGGACTGGCGGGCGCCTTGCTCTATGTAGCAGCCTTTAATACAATTCCATATTACCTTGACATGGGCAGGGGATGGATGATTGGAGCATCGGCGGCAGTGATGGCAATTGTTATGGGCACCGCTTTTTATCGTCCCGACGTTCAGGTTAATCTTCTTTTTCTTGGGCCGGTGAAGATTATATATATTGCTGTCTTTGCGTTTGTACTTGATTTCATTTCACTGGGCAGTCCTACCAATCCCGGTGGACATGTAGCACATATAGGCGGAGCATTGTCCGGGTATATTTTTGCCATTCAGTACAAAAAAGGGAAAGATATAACACACTGGATGGGCAGGATAATCGACCTGTTTGTAGACCTGTTCAAACCACGGAAGAGGGGGAGTACTTTAAGAGTAAAAAGTTCCCGTCGCGAAACCGATTGGGAATACAATAAGCGCAAACATACCGAACAGGAAGAAATAGATGCAATTTTAGATAAGTTGAAACAATCGGGATACAGTAGTCTTTCCGCCGAGGAAAAAAAGAAACTTTTCAATGCCAGCAAGAAATAAAAAGCCAACATTCAAAGAGGTTGTAAAGTGGATTATTTTTGCCACTAACGTGGTAGCTATAATCTTGCTTTTCAGCTCATTCCTCTCATGGAATATTTCTCCACTGAAAACAAACCTATTCTCTTACATAGGGCTGGGATTCGGAATTATATTTTTTTTAAATGCCGGATACCTTGCATTTTGGATCATTTTCTCGAAATGGAAGCTAGCTTTTGTTTCCCTGGCAGCCATTATGCTATGCCATAAGCCTGTAACTACATTTTTCCCCTTGAATATTAAATCTCCTAAAGTCCCTGAGAATACAATTAAGGTTCTTACATATAATGTGCAGGGATTTCCTGAAGAGAGAAACAAGAATACAACTGACCACCCAATCTTGGATTATATCTCCAGCACCGACGCCGACATAGTTTGTCTGCAGGAGTACCTGGTAAGCAAAACGGGACAGTCCATTTTCTCGCAACGCGACGTGAATCGTATACTAAATAAATACCCCTATCGTTCGGTTACAGGTTTGGAATCTTCCGGGAAATATCATATCTTCGGGCTGGCATGTTTCTCAAAATACCCGATAGAGAAAACCCAAGAGGTAGTATTTGAGTCCTCTTACAACGGGGCTGCTATATATACTATTAATATTGACGGAGCGAGATATGCCGTTGCCAATGTGCACCTGGAATCAAACAGCATTAAAGATGAAGATAAAAAACTTTACAGCGATTTCCTTCAGAACTCCGATTCGGTGAAACTGGAACAGGTAACCACTAACATCAGGGCGAAACTGGGCGGAGCTTACAGAATGCGAGTGAATCAAGTAGAAAAGGTGAAACGGTTAATCGATGCACAGGATGCCCGGGGGACTATCATCTGCGGTGATTTTAACGATACTCCCATTTCGTATGCATACAGTCAGATGAAGAAGGGTTTGAAAGATGCTTACGTCTCCACCGCTTTTGGACCGGGTATCACTTATCATGAGGATTTATTCCTCTTTCGTATAGATTATATTTTGCACAGTACAAATATATATGCCTACGCCACAAAGGTTGATAAAATTAAATATTCTGATCACTATCCTCTCAGGACTCACTTAAGATTAAAAAACTGACTATGAAAGATGTTTCTGAGAAGGCGGAAAAGTAAAAAGGTAATATTGTAACAAGTCGCCCTGACATAACCATAGAAAGGAAACGCCCTAATTAATGCCAGTGGCAGTAAAAAGATAAAAATCTGAAATTTCAATGTATAAGATAAGTAAAAAATTTTCTTTCTCGGCAGCACACTCACTGTTTGGCTTGCGCGACGATCACCCCTGCAGCCGTGTTCACGGGCACAACTATGTTGTTACCATTCATCTCCGTTCAAAAGATCTGAATGAGCAAGGCTTTGTAAGGGATTATAACGAACTGAAAATCGTGAAAGAGTACATTAATAAAACATTAGATCACCGGAATCTCAACGATATACTTTCACCGCTCAACTCGTCTGCAGAAAATCTGGCAAAAATGCTCTACGAGGTTTTCAAACCACGGATACCTGAACTATACGCTGTTGAGGTAAGTGAGACGCCTAAAACATCAGCAATCTATGAACCTGACAGTAAATGAAATATTCTACTCGCTCCAGGGAGAGGGCGGCCGGGCCGGACAAGCATCTATCTTTATCCGACTGGCTAAATGCAATCTGAATTGTAGCTTCTGTGACACTGAGTTTGAGCAGGGAATAAAAATGTCACCTGAAGAGGTACTGAGCACAATAGGAAAATATGGATGCAGATGGATCATCTGGACCGGAGGTGAGCCCACACTGCAACTTACGGATGATGTTGTTGCCTTCTTTAAGGAAAAAGGATACTTACAGGCGATAGAGACCAACGGAACAAAAAAGGTGCCTGCCGGGATCGATTATATTTCATGCAGCCCAAAACAAAATTTCGAGAAAATCAGAGATCTTATTCCCGAGGTTGATGAATTGCGTTTCCCCATCAAAAAGGGGGATCCATTACCCGATATATCTATTCTTCCCAAGACAGATAGATATCTGCTGAGTCCAGTCTTCGATAATAACAACATCATTAAGGAGAATGTGGATTATTGCATATCACTCATTAAGGAAAACCCTTTATGGGCATTGAGTCTTCAAACGCATAAGCTTATCGGTATACCCTGATATGACAAATTTCCATTTAACCATATTGGGCTGCGGATCGGCTATGCCCACAACTCTGCATAACCCTCCCTCACAACTTATAGATGTGAATGAAAAGCTTTTCATGGTTGATTGTGGCGAAGGGACGCAGCTTCAAATGCGGAAGTTCAAAACACGAATGAGCAAGCTTCACAGCGTTTTCATCTCACACCTTCACGGTGACCATATATTCGGGCTTCCAGGATTGCTCTCAACACTCAGCATGCTGGGCAGGACAGGCGATCTGAATATATATGCCCACAAAGAGATCGATTTTTTGTTAAACCCTTTCCTGCTATATATGGGAAGACACCTGTCATTTAAGATTAACATTATACCCCTGAATCCCGATAGCCATGAACAGATTTTCGAAAACAGGTCTATTCGTGTTTTTTCTTTCCCGCTGAAACACCGTATTCACACCAACGGCTTTATTTTTGAAGTAAAGGAGTCGCCAAGGCATATCATTCGTGAAATGATAGATTTCTATTCCATCCCTGTCAGCCAGATAAGAGATATTAAAGAGGGAGCTGATTTTGTTACACCAGATGGAACGTTGGTAAAAAACGAGCTGCTCACCAACCCCGGCACTCCGTCACGAAAGTATGCCTACTGCTCCGATACAGCTTACAGTCCGGAGATAATTCCCTACATCGAGAATGTTGATTTGCTTTACCACGAGGCAACATTTGCCGAAAGTGAACTTGTCCGGGCCGGGGAAACCTTCCACTCCACCGCACGTCAGGCTGCCGAAATTGCCAAGGCCTCAAATGTAAAAAAACTGATCATAGGACATTACTCGTCCCGATACAACGAGCTTGGGATACTTTTGAAAGAAGCTATTACAGTATTCCCCAACACTGAACTTGCCATTGAAGGAAAAATTTTTGAAATATAAAGGAAGACGAATGCAGTATTGTTCCGGGATCGACTGGTTTGTTCACATATTTTCTCTAATTTTGTGAGCAAACATCACTCTATGAAGATAATCGGTTCCATAATAATGGCGACATATCTAATTTGCTGGCCTGTTTTCACTTTAGATGCACAGGAGAGCTCGAATTGGGCTGCAGAGATGGAATCACGAAAAGACAATACCCGCCGTTTTATCCATAAGAAGCCAATAAAAGAAGATAGCGGTAAGATTGTTATAACTGAGGCACAAAAGAATAACTCCGGCTGGAATATCACAGGTAATGCCCAAAAAGAGAATCTAAACCGACTTAATGAAAAGGAAGAGTCACAGGATGAAACAATAATCAAGCTGGTTGAAAACCGTTTAAAAATAGAAAATCTTCCAGAAAACAGCCTGCTGGAGATATTTAACATAATGGGTGTAAAAGTTTACAACAGGCGTATAAACGCTGGTACAAATGAATATACACTAGCCCTTCCAAGAGGGTATTATATAATAAAAATCGGTAAAATCACAAAGAAAGTGGCAATAAAATAATTCCTTACCCTCTTTTTTATATCTTTGCAATTCCATTTTTTAAATAACTACTAAAATGAAGACAGCTATTGTAGGCACTAGTGGAGCTGTAGGCCAGGAGCTGCTCCGAGTGTTGGAAGAAAGAAACTTCCCCCTGGACGAGTTGATATTATTCGGTTCTTCAAGAAGTGCCGGTACATCATATACTTTCAAAGGCAAATCTATTAAAGTAAAAGAATTGAAGCACAACGACGACTTCAAAGGAGTTGATATAGCATTTGTCACTGCAGGCGGAGGCACCTCTCTTGAATTTGCCGGAACCATCACCAGACACGGAACCATTATGATTGACAACTCCAGCGCTTTCCGCATGCATGACGAAGTGCCTCTTGTTGTTCCTGAGGTGAACGGAGAGGATGCTTTGAACCACCCCTTGGGCATCATAGCCAACCCAAACTGTACTACCGCTCAGTTAGTAGTATCTTTACAGGCAATTGAAAAGATAGCCCACATCAAAAAAGTGCATGTAGCTACCTATCAGGCTGCATCGGGTGCGGGAGCTGCCGCCATGCAGGAACTGGAAAATCAGCACAAACAGCTGGTGAACGGTGAAGAGCCAACAGTATCCAAATTTGCTTATCAGCTGGCCTACAATCTGATCCCTCAGATAGACGTTTTCACCGAAAACGGCTATACAAAAGAGGAGATGAAGATGTACAACGAAACCCGAAAGATCATGCATTCTGACATAGAAGTAAGCGCTACCTGTGTCCGTGTACCGGTAATGCGTGCGCATTCCGAGGCTATTTGGATTGAAACCGAACGTACTGTGTCTGTTGATGAAGCACTGGAGGCATTCAACAATGCCGACGGTATTGTAGTTATCGACAATCCGGCAAACAAGGAATATCCAATGCCGCTGGGCCTTACAGGTAAAGACCCAGTTTATGTTGGACGCATCCGCAAGGATCTAACCAATGAAAAAGGATTAAGCTTCTGGAGCGTTTCAGACCAGATAAGAAAGGGAGCAGCGCTAAATGCCGTGCAGATAGCGGAGTATCTTATCAAACATAGTTAGAGAGTTGAAATTTTTCATTTAGGCCAGTTATCTAATCGTTGGAATGCAAATCATTTTCCACATGGTCATGATTCATAAGCACCCTGTGCGGGAGCGTGCCGTGCCCAAGTATTTCTATAGGACAGGACTCATAGGCACCTGCAAGCCACTCCTGCGATATATCTGTACCCGGATGATAATGTAGCCCCTGGTTCACGCAGGCGATATTTTTCACGAGAGAGAGTATAGTTCCCACATCGTGCGATACCAGCACAATGGCAATATCTTTATTTATTTCACCTAAAAGCTTGTAAAAATTACTTTCAAAAAATTTATCCACGTAAGTACTGGGCTCATCCAGAATAATCAGTTTCGGATTGTCAATTATTGCCCTTCCAAGCAACACACGCTGCAGCTGGCCACCAGACAGCTCTCCTATGGCACGTTTTAAAAGATGGTCTATACCAAGACGTTCGGCCACCCTTCTCACGCTCTGCCTCTCTTCCAGCCTGAATCTACTTAAAAGGTGCTTCGGGGGAGTCAGTCCCGACAAGATCACTTCCGACACAGAGATAGGAAATTTCTTATCAATCTGGTTTATCTGAGGCAGATAGCCCATATTAATAGAAGGTACCTTTTTCCCGTTTTCAAAGAAACTGATTGTTCCCGAATATGGCTTTAATAATCCCAGTATCGCTTTCAACAGTGTAGTCTTTCCACCGCCATTTGGGCCGATAATACCAAGGAAGTCGCCACCGTAAATAGTAACTGACACATCCGTCAGTACTTTCGGTTTGTTATCATAGCCAACCGTAAGATTCGATATTTCTATCAGTTTATTCATCGGTTTCACGTGCTAAGATAGATGCAATACGAAGCAGTTCCTCATCCCACTCATACTTCAACGGGTCAATCTCAAATACTTTTGCGTTGATCTCTTTTGCAATCACCTCAGCATTTTTAATATCAAAGCCACGTTGAATAAAAATTGTGTTTATCTTCTCCCTCCTTGCAATGTCTATCAGATCCTTAATCTGCGAGGGAGAGGGGCTCTTACCTTCGAACTCAACACTGTATTGACGAAGGCCGTAATCCTTTGCGAAATAGCCCAGTGCGGGATGGTATATGATAAACGACCGGGAAGGCGTATGCTGTAACAGGTTACGAATAAGGCTGTCTGTCCTGTCAATTTTATCAGATAGTTTTTCAAATTTGGAGAGATACAGCTCTTCGTTCTCAGTATCAACATTTACAATAGCATCTAACATGTTCCCTGTAAAAATCTTCACAGCCCTTGGTGATGACCACACGTGGGGATCCATGGCGCCGTGCAAATGGCTATCCTCATCTGAGTGGCTATGATCATGCCCGCCCATTAATTCTATTCCGGCAGAACAATCCACAATACCCACATCTGGGTTGTTGCTGGATAAGCGTGCCGTCCACGCATTTTCAAACCCCAGATTTCCCACCTTAAAATAGAGAATGCTTTTCCCCATCTCAATCATAACCGATGGTGCAGGTTCATATGTCTCGGGACTTGTTCCGGGTGGGACCAGTGTATTAATGGTAAACGCGTCACCAACAATCTGATCAAGAAAGTAACGCTGGGGTTCAATAGTAACAGTCAACACCCTTTTATTATCAGCTTCACCTCTTTTAGAAGCTGAGTTACATGCCTGAGCAAGCGTAAAAATCAAAATAATGCAAAGATATTTATTCATCCGATTAAATTATTTCTTTGTAGTGTAAATCACCTGATTGCCTGTTTTTCTTATCCTGCAGAACTAAAAATAATTTTAGCAAAACCTCAATCTGCCAATATGTATTAAGTAACACACGACTTCAGGCCATTTAAATACAAAATTAAAAAAATTCACCCGAGGATGAAATAGTAAACAAAGATTTCCTAATTTTGTTTGTCAGATAAATATATGAAGGCCATTATTGAAACAACTAAAGATGGATCGCACACACTGTTTGTGCCTGAACTGAATGAACATTACCACTCCACGCACGGTGCCATTCAGGAGTCGGGCCATATATACATCAATGCCGGGCTCAATTATTGCGATAAGCAGACGGTCAACCTCCTGGAAATTGGGTTCGGCACGGGCCTGAATGCTTTCATGACTCTCCTGGACAGCGAAAAAAAGAACAGAAAGGTAAATTACACAACTTTTGAGCTCTACCCACTCCCGGTTATAAATGCTGAGAAATTAAACTACAGCAGGATTCTGGCCCCAACCCAAAATGAAGTGTTTATAAGTCTACACAATTCGCCTTGGAATACCCCAACAGAAATAACCCCAGACTTTACACTTAATAAACTTCTGATTGATGTTCAAGAACTCCCGGATTTTCGGCCACATCAAACATTTGACGTGATCTATTACGATGCCTTCGCACCTGAGAAGCAGCCAGAAATGTGGACACAGGAAATTTTCGACACCCTCTATTCACTCAGCAACTGCGGAGCTGTACTCACCACCTATTGCGCTAAGGGGTCTGTCAGGAGAATGCTTCAAGTATCCGGTTTTTTTGTGGAGCGCCTTCCGGGGCCTCCTGGAAAACGGGAGATAATAAGAGCTGTAAAATAAAAATGATCCCTGACAAAACAGGTATTCCCTGTTGCCTTCTAATCAGAAGCCTTGTTAACATGGTAAGCTATTTTTACAAAAAAGAACATTTCTGTATTCCCCTGCTGTCTTCTAATCAGAGGCGCTGTCAAGCTCTGCTACAATCTCATCCAAACTCTTTTCTTTGCCACTCATGAATATTCGTTGATGAAAAGAGCAGAGCTCTTTCTGTATACCGGCAAACAGTCCTTTTTGTTTCGGCGAAAGAGGATAAGACAATAAAAAAGCACTTTTTTTCAAATCAGGGAAGATAGTAATAAGCTCATTTCGTCCCTTTCCGGTAATAAAAACACGCATACTCCGTCTGTCAGCCTCATCACGACGTTGATCTATCAGCTCTTTTCTAAGCAGCCGGTTTATAACTTCATTACCAGATGTCTTCTCCATTGCATTCATGTTGTTTAACTCCGTTTTGGAGAGGCTTTCACAATTCAAGAGCGAAATCAGATAGGTATATTCATCCATCGTCTGCAATAGAGAATTTTTCAGCAATTTTTTTACATAAAATTTGGAATAGCGGTGCAACAGGCTAATCTGTTGAGCTATCTGGACTTCGGCTGAAGTTCGAAGATCAACATTTTTGCTACATAAATATAGTATAAAATCGTCAATTTCCGGTGTATCATCATTCGAGAGCGTATTCTCAAACTTTTCCAGTTCATCAATAATTCCCAATAATATTTTTTTTGTCCTCATATAATACAATTATAGACGTAAATGTACTATTTATATAAATATTATACAAATTTATTTGCTATTTAGTCCGTAAATGTATTACTTTGCTGTAAAAACAATTGAATATGAATATTGCGGCACGACTTTCTGATGCCGGGAAAGAGTATAAAACAGGAGATACTACTATTGTTGCGCTTCACCCCTCTACAATTGCATTCAACAAAGGTGAGGTAACGCTTATAGTAGGCCCTTCAGGCTCCGGCAAGACAACACTTTTATCGTTGCTGGGCTGCGTGATCTATCCCACCATGGGCAAGGTGTGGGTGGGCGACACCTGTGTAAACGAGCTTTCGGAAAGAGCCCTGGGCTCATTAAGACTGAATCATATAGGCTTCGTATTTCAGGGCTTTAACCTGCTAGCACCACTAAATGCTTTGGAGAACATCATGCATCCGCTAATCTTGCAGGGTAAAAGCCGGAAAGAGGCAAAGAAAAGAGCACTTGAACTGATACGCACCTTCGACATGGAAGACCGGAAAAACAATCTTCCGCGCAACCTGAGTGGAGGACAACAGCAACGCATTGCAATTGCCCGTTCACTTATCACCGACCCCAGATTAATATTGTGCGACGAGCCTACTGCCTCTCTCGATCACCAAAGTGCAAAACAGGTGATGGATATGTTGAGTAATCTATCCCGTGATAACAGGGCGGTAATCATTGTAACTCACGACATGAGGTTAAAAAAATATGCAGACCGTACAATATATGTCTCTGAAGGAAAAATAGTCGACAGCGGTTCGGAAGAGGATTTTTAAATCGAAGATTCAGATTTCAAACATATGATTTAAATAAAAAAAGTAAACCATATATAAATGAAAAAAGATTTTTTATTGCTTTTGATATCACTGGTGATCACCTCAGCCTGCAGTAATCAAAAAGATCGGCAGGTTACCGTAACACTGTCATCCCCTTCACGTATAGTGGGAATAGGAAAGATCACTCCCCATGGAGGAGTCAGCGAGCTAGCCTCCCCCGCTTCGGGAATTGTAACAAAGGTGTGTGCCAAACCAGGTGACACGGTAAAGGAGGGAGATCTGTTGCTCCTACTGGATATGACAGACGAAATGCTTTCGGTAAAAGAGAGCGACACCCGTATCATCTCTCAGCAAAATGCCGTGGGTTCAGCAGCTGCAGCTTTGGAACATGAGAGGATTTCACTGGTCGAAAAACTTCGCCTGCTGACCGATGCCCGTGAGCTGCTGGAGGCAGGAGCCGCTACCGGAGAGGATGTACGCAAATTGCAGAATGAATATGATAAGGGTTGCGAACTGTTGAAAAAAATGGAAAACGACTACCGTGAACAACAGGCACAACTCAAAGAAATAACCATACAGCGATCTTCACGGATAAAAGATCTGGCCCGTACCCGGTTCCAGGCACCGTTCGACGGGATTCTGCTTGATATCACACCCCGTGCTGGTGAAGCGCTAAGCCTATATGAGACTTACGGACGCATCGCACCCGATGCGCCGCTCATTGTGATGGCTGAGATAGATGAGTTATATGCACGTGATCTGGCTTTGGGAATGCACTGTACAATAAATCTGCCGGGGGACTCTGCCGTTACGGCTTTGGGAGAAATCCTGCACATCTCACCCTACCTGAAGCGAAAATCTCTCTTCTCAGACAGCGGCAATGAGTTGGAAGACCGTCGCATACGTGAGATAGAAGTATCTCTGCACAGTATGCGAAAAGATCTACTTATCGATACAAAAGTGGAATGTACAGTCCATCTAAATTAACCGACCATGATCTCGACAGCCTATAAATTTGTACGATTTGAAAAATCCAAAAGCCTGGGTATCCTCACTGCTATAGTCATCAGTATCTACCTGATTGGAGTGGAGTTGGGCATGTTCTTTTACCTTGCAAATCTTATCGGCGGCATTGTAGGTAATTCAAATTCCGACTATGCACAGATTTTTGTAGTAAAGAGACAGACCAATAACGTGAATCAGCTCTCTCCTTTCGATATAAGATGGGTGAATCAGCTAAGGAGCGTTGAAGGGGTGGATGAGACCCATGGCTTTATTGTTGCGAACGTATCGGTCAAGCTCCCCAACGGCAATGATGCACCGGCAATGATAATAGGCAGTGATTATCCTGCCATGGCAGCAGGTCCTCATCCTGGACTGCTCCTGTCTGGCGACATACATAACCTTTCTTTTCCCGATATGGTATCTTCCGATTATTACGACAACAGAACATTCGGTTTTGACCTTCAGCAGGGTACTCAATTTGAAATCAACGGAAAAACGGCCACTATTGGTGTAACAACAAAAAGTGCTAAAGGATTTTCTACTCCGCTAATCTATACAACCACATCAAAAGCACGGTTCTATTCCGGATTATCAGGTTTTATGGTCAGCGGAATCATTGTCACAGTAAAAGACCCTGACAAAATTGAGCCGGTTATTTCACAGATCAACCATATTGCACCCGACCTTAAGGCATGGCGCTCCGATATGCTCAGTAAAACTACAATTGTAAATGTAATGACGGCAAACAATATGGGTATGAGTTTCGGAACTCTTATAATTTTCGGTATCATCAGCGGTTTCTTCATTATCGGGCTCACTATGTATTCTGCCACCTACGATCGGATAAAAGATTACGGAACACTGAAAGCTATAGGGGCATCGGGCCATTATATAAGCCTACTCGTTATATCCCAATCGGTTATCTACGCCGTAGTTGGGTTCACCGTTTCCCTGTTATTGCTAATTATCACCAAAGCGGGTATGGCAAAAGCCGGGCTGATTATCGGCCTGACACCTCCCTTTCTCATCTTCCTCTTATCAGTGACATTACTCATTTCAGTGGGCAGTTCATATTTTTCGATCAATAAACTAAAAAAAGTGGAACCATCATCGGTGTTTCGTTAAAATTTATTTTTCCTATGAAAAAAATTACACTCATAGCAATATTCATTCTATCGGCTGCTTCTGTTGCACAATTACCCGCAAAGGAAGCTGTGTCACACGAGCATTCAAAGAAAGTTGTTGAACAAAATCCCCCAAGAGAAGCTTTGTCACAAAAACCAATTTCTGAATCGCTTACGCTTGACAGAGCTATGGACTATGCACTGGGTCATTCACCCATACTGAGTGTAGAGAAGCTGAAGCTGGAAGATGTAACTATTCAGGTTAAAGAAAGCCGCCTGGAACACATCCCCGACATTTATCTGTCAGGAGAATTGAGACGCAACCTTATAATTCCGGCAACCCCGGTACCTGCACATGCTTTCAATCCCTCATCACCGGAGAGTGAGATTATGTACCTGCAGTTTAACACGAAATGGAACTCCTCTGCAGGTGTTAACCTAAAGTACGACCTGTTCAATCCTGAAAAGTTACATCGAGTTGCACAACAGAAGCAACAGTTAAGAATTCAGGAGTATGAAGCACAGATTTCAATTGATGATTTCAAGGAGAGGCTTGCTCTCGCCTATGCTGAATGCGTAATTGCAGAAGAGCAGAAGCTTCTGCTTTTGAAGGATACAGTCTATTATGCCGGCCTGTTGAACAATGCAAATCAGCTCTATATGAAAGAGAGAATTACACTTGCGGTGAAAAACGATGCAAATAGAATCTACAATGAATCGATTGCCAACCTCCTGGAAGCTGAAAAGATTGCCGGGGAGCGAAAAGCGGAACTACTTTACCTGATGGGCATGGAAGTAACACTCGAAAACATTGCATCACTCAACTTAAAAGAAGATATTACTGCTTTGCTGAAGAATATTGAAGAAAATTCATCCTACACTCCTGCATTGAACAACCTTGAGGAGCTACGACAGCAGGAGGTGGTGAATCTGGCAATACTAAGGCTGATAACGGCCTCATGGAAATATGCCCCCACCCTAACCATTAACGGCTATTACGGTTCCAGCTACTACAACAACGAACCATCGTTTTTCAACAACAAATACTGGAGGGGGAACAGCTATATCGGCGTTTCCCTGAAAGTACCGGTTACACAGTCACTCACCACATCGAGTGAGGTTTCCCGCTTACGACTACAAAAGCAGATAGAGGCGGAGAACCTGCGTGACATTAGAAACAACAGGGAGAAAGAGCTACTCAATGAACTCTCGCTTCTGCAGGTAAGAAAAGAGAGCTATCGCCTTAGTCGCGAAAATTGGGAGATGAGTCAACAAAATTCAAAAGCAGTTCAGTTACAGTTCGACAAAGGGTATATACAGCAAACCGACCTGCTCAGTGAGCAACTTAAGATTCAACAGTCCAGGCAAAATTATCTACAGGCAGCCTACAATCTGTTCTCCAGCATAATAACAGTAAAAAACAGATAAAGATAGCAAAGCCTATATGCCTATCTTCTCTTACCAATTTCCCATTCTGGGCAGCTATGTCTGAAGAAAACTCAAATCCATAAATTAAAAGATGCCCACAATCAGCTCAAGTCTAAACTTTTACACATTGGGCTTACCGACTTAATTGAGACAAAAAACAAAGCGAAACTGACTCTTGGGGTCAGTTTCGCAATGATTTGTTATGCCCTTTTTACTGGACAGCAACAGTGTATATGAACATGCTTTTATGGAATTACAATATCATTACTCCATTCGGCAGGAAACAGATCAATAGCTAACTCCTCTGGTTTATAGAATGTTCTATATTTAATTACTTTGCCTTTAGGTATTTCATTAATAACTACATTATCGGAATTTTCTACTGTAACAATTTTTACAGAATTGTCTTCAGGCGAGATATACTTTACTTCAAGCTTATTATAATTACTTGGTGGTACATGCCATTCTATCTTTACTCCCTGATCTTGGTTGATTTTGGAAACTTTTTTTATAACTCTATTCGTTAATCCACTAGCATAAACATCTCCATAGATAGAGGAAAATGCTGGAACTTTGAGCGAACGTTGATCATATTTATTAACGTTTACAATCTCAAAACTGTAATTTCCTTCTTCCATTTCATGGATAATAATTAAAGAGTCTTTACCAGCCTTCAAGCCTTCACAATCGAATGTTATTGAATTAGCACCATTATTCCAGTAAAGAATTGTATGGTTCAATTTATTACCATTCGAATAGAATAGTTTAAATTCTGCTCGTTTATTGCCGGGGCAAATTGATACCGAATCTACCTTTTGAAGGTAAACCGTTTCACCATCTTCCAAGTATACTTGATGTTTATCCAAGTAACTATCGCATGATGTAATCATTAATATCGATATTAGAACTAATATATAGTTTTTCATATTTCTGATCAATTAAATATTATTTAGAAATTAATTGGTTTCTTTTCAACCTTAATCTTCATCTTCCTCACCTTCAAGGCGGTCGTCACCAAAAAGATTAACCTCGGAAAGCAAACCACCTGAATTAGCACCGTCAAAAGTAGTGGTTACTCTGAATCGCAAATAGGTGTATTTTACTGGGACCTCACTTAATGGTAGCACAAATTCGTGTCCTCGATTCTTGGCAACATCAAAGTCTTCCTCTGTCATAGAAGCATTATTTACCCAACCTCCCGAAGGCATTTTAATTTCGCAAGTCATAATATACTTCCATGAAGGATTATTAACAGGATCTTCAGTTGATGGATTGACTTCCGTTGAACCGTAAAGTTCCAATACACGAACATTAGCACCATAATAGAAGTGTGAATAGTTGGTAGCGCCCCATGCATATTGCCATAATACAATGCGTGACAATGTGGTAGGAGTTGGAAATTTCACTGTAGAAACATGTGGCAATGGTTTATCGCCTGCCGGCCAGAAAATGTCACCCCATCCTGGAGCAGATTTTTGGTCATCCCACCATTTTCCCATACCACTTGGATTACTGATATTGATAAAATACTCAGAACCTGGGATAGTCAATTTAGTATAGTCGAGTTCTTTTTCATAAAGAGGGGTAATGGTAAAATTGTTCATATCAGTATAGTTATTCCAACGGTCTCTGATTTGTACTAAGTATTCGGTCTTTTTACTCTTTTCACCACGTATGGTTAATTCACCTTTTGCGTTTTTAGAGTAGAATTGATCTATCAATATTGTATCAGGAGACTCTATTCTGTAAATAAACAATGCAATAGTACTTTGGTCTACATTATCCCAAGTTATTTGCATACCGCCAAAGTCGGGGTATACAGTTAATGATTCTAGAACTGCGTCCAATGGCGATTGGTTAGGCACGAAAGACAATGTATATGGCTCAGAATAATTTTCTGAATTATCTACTACATATAATTTAATGTCATGTGCGTTAGTATCGCGATAACCTTCCACTATTAAAGAGTCGGACAAGAATGATCCTCTAACAGTGAATTTTTTGCCACTTGTAATGGTATATTGAGCTTCAACACAACGTAAATCCTTCTCATCAGGTAGTGAATATTTAATAACAGCACCACCTGCGATTGGACGGTAACTTACATCTGCAGCAGTAAGTGCGGCAGGGGGATTAGTGTCAACCTTTATTGGCACTTTAAGATCATCTTCATTTGTACAGGAATAGATGAATATACAAAGAAGTGTGAATATTAATGATAAAATTTTTATTTTCATATCTTATATGATTGTTTGTTTAACTAATTTATCACCATCCTTTTGTTTGAACTAAGGCCGGATTCTTAACCATACTCTCTTGAGCAATAGGCCATAAATAGTCCTTCTTTTTGAAGTTAGGCCTTTTTCTCACAGTTTCAGTATAAAATGTTTCAGGAGTTTTTCCTTCAGTATCCCAACAAGTGATAGGCTGGTTGTTCACTGATTCAAGTTTCAACCAACGACGGATATCCCAGAAATTGTGTCCTTCGAATGCCAATTCAATATCACGTTCTTGTTGGATAATCAATCTTAAACCATCTTTAGTAGTTGGTTTGTTAGGATTGGTAGAATTATTCCATGACTCCACAACACCTTTTAATCCGGCACGCTCGCGTACCAAATCGATGTAGTGAATAGCATCGCCATCTGGGTCGCCAGCTTCGTTTGCAGCTTCAGCATACATCAAATAAAGATCGGCTAAGCGCAATAGAGGGAAAGGATAAGGAACATAATTAAATGTAGATGTTTGTGCACTACCTGTTAAAGTAGTTTCAGGATTAACCAATTTCATCGCTTTCATACCTGTCTTGTCTCCCCAACCACTGGAGTAACCTTGTTTGTTGGCAGATTCACCTTTATAACCTCTTACAATGTGGAAGTTATCACCATTGTTACCATTCGAGTAGCGTTTTGCCCTATTGAATGATATGGCAGAGTAATAACGTGGCTCGCGTTGAAGATTAAATTCTGCTTGCATTTCATTTGGTGCTACATAGTCGATTTCTTCAGCTGTAGGTAAACGCAAATCAGTTATTTTCTTATTAGCCCATGCTGGATCTTCTTCCATTGGCAATCCGTTGGCTGTATAGAAACGTTTTGCTGTGTTTAAAGTAACGCAAAAGTTTGGGTAGATCACACCTCCCCCTGCAGCTTCTGTTACGCCTAAGAAGTTAACTATTGATCCTGTTTGCAGGTTATGAGTGTTAGCTTGAACATTGCCCCAGATCAACTCGTCAGTCCAGTCTCTGTTTGTAACAGCACCTCTCAATGTCAAGTCCATTCTACGTGGTTTAGCAATTGAACTTGACTCATATTTGTAAAGTTTTATGCCTGCTTCGTGGCATGCGTTAATGGCTATTTTAGCAGCTTCACGAGCTTTTTCCCATTTTGATTCATCGTATTGGCTCAATAAAGCTTTTCCATCAGGGTTTGTCCAGTCGGCCAAGTATGCATTACCATTGAACAATGGGCTTGCTGCCAATAAAAGAGTTTTTGCTTTTAGGGTCAAAGCAATAGGCTGAGTAAAACGGCCCAACTCTTCAGATTTGTTGCTAATTACTGGTGGTAAATGATCAGCGGCTTCATCTAAAGTAGTAACAATAAAATTGACACATTCGTCCATTGTGTTACGATTTAAACGAATATCATCAGTACTAGAGTCAATTGAATACTCTTTAGTAATCAAAGGTACCGGGCCATATTGACGTACCAGATAGAAGTAGCAATAAGCAATAATTACTTTTGATTCAGCAATCCAGCGCTGCTTATTTAGCTCGCTAATATTAATCACCTTATCAATGTTATTTTGAAAGATATAACACTTCCTTATAGTTTTGTACAATGGAGTACCTCCATTAGTACCTCTATAATTATCTACATAAGGATTGTTAGAATTTTGGAACCCGTCTTTAATTCTAAAAGGAGTCTTAAAAGGGGCATCAATTTCTGTATAAGAATCTTTTTGCCAGAATTCGTATGATCCTGCCATTGCGGGATCGGTATTGCCGTTATGCTCTTTCGGAAGGCCGGCATAGCATGTAAATAGATATCTTTCGGCAGTTGTTTCATCTGCAAAAGCATGATCAAGCGTTGCAACGTTGTCTGGAATAATATCCAGGTAACTGCAAGAGCCAAATGACATGATTGCCATAAGAATGCTAAATATTATTGATATATGTTTCATAGTTAAACTATTTTAAAATCCAATCTGTAAGCCAAAATTTATAACTCTCTGAATAGGATATCCTAAACCATTTCCTGCCATTTCAGGATCCCACAATTTAAACTTGCTTAATGTAAGAAGATTTGAACCATCAACATAGATACGGAAGTTGTCGATGAGTAGTTTACGCTGAATTTTTTTGGATATAGTATAACCAATTTCTACCGATTTCAAACGCAAAAATGAACCGTCTTGCATAAACCAAGTACTGGTTTGGTTATTATTTTCAATTACGTAAGATGACAAACGAGGCCACAAAGCATATATGTTTTGATTACTTTCTGACCAGTAATCATCAGCATAAGCTTTCAACATTGTGTTGTTGCCAATCCTATTGTCCATTGAAGATGCGACGAATGGTGCAGTAGCTCCTTGGTCAATCCAGAATGATGAACGTCCTGAACCTTGAAAGAAAGCCGAGAGATCAAAATTCTTGTATCCTAATGATAAACCGAAACCGTAAATTATTTCTGGAGTTGTAGGATATCCAATTGGCACTCTGTCTTTAAAGTTGATAACACCGTCACCATTGATATCTTTGTATTTAATATCACCTGCCTTGTAATCACCAAATTGAGAAGGTGAGTTCTTCACATCGTTTTCATCAACAAACAAACGTTCTGCAACATAACCCCATTGCTGTGTAATAGGTTGGTCAATGTGGCTCAACCATGGCGCATCGGCATATTCAGGTTCTTCATATAAATTAAACTTACCTTTGGCATAAGTAAAGTTAACACGGCCTTGTAACCACAAATCTTTGTTGAATGATTTATTGTAGTCGATAGAACCATCAAAACCTTGAGAGAATGCTTTACCGATGTTAGCCTTTACATTATCCGGAAATTCAACTCCAATTTCATCGGTTATAGATGCACGAGATTGTAGGATATTACTACGATCTTCACGGAAGTAGTCAGCAATAATTACGAAATCGTTGAATAGTTCTAATTCGAAACCTAAGTCTAATTTATTAGCAACTTCCCACCCAATGTTATTATTGGCATAACGTATAATGCTTGTTGTTGGCCTGTGAATCGGCCTGTTCATATTTAAACCGAAACCAGGTCCGGTAGTTGCAGATAAATTAACATTAGAAAGATAGAAGAAACGGTCGTTTACATCACCAATTCTCTCGTTACCTACTTTACCATAAGTTCCTTTAAACTTTAACAAAGAAAGGACGTTGTTATTCACATTTTTCATAAATTCTTCGTTAGTAAGTATCCATCCAAAACCTACTGATGGGAAGAAACCCCAACGGTGTGATTTATGGAAACGTTCAGATGCATTGTAACCAAAGTTAGCTTCAATAAAGTAACGTGAGTCATAACCATAAGTTGCTCGTCCGGCAAGGCCTAAATTTCTATAAGGAAGTGATTGAGATAATGATGAGGCTGCCGATCTTGATTCGTCACGCATAGTGAAAACCATAAGACCTGATACATCATGTTTATCATTGAAGGCTCGGGCATAGTTAAGTGCAGTTTCAAGATAAACAACACTTAAACTATATTCATTACCTTTTGTATAGTTAAGATATTCAGTACCTGTCTGCTCGTTAGAGTTAAAAAGGACATATTCATCTTTAATCCTATCGTAGCTATCTACATAATAGTAGTATGGATTGTATTGACGTGATGATTCATAGAAACCGGTTCTGTTCGTGTTAACCGATAATCTGAAATTCAACCCTTTGGTGATTAAATCTAATTTTTGATTTAACTCTGCTTGCATTGATAAGAAAGTGCGGCTATAGTTTCTATAACCTTTTACCAGCTCTGCATATGGGTTAAGTGCATTAGCTTGATTATTGTTACCGAACAAAATATGGTTGGTGTATTTATGATCAGCATCAGCATCAAAATAAGCTGGATAATCAACCGGGCTGGTTTTCATAATCATAGAATAAACTTTAGTACCATCATGAACAGGACCTTTGTAATCATCGAAGCTGCCATTCATGCGAATTGCAACCTTGGTAGTAGGGGCCATGTTGATGGTTATATTTGAACGAACATTAACTCTATTAATAGATATGTTTTGATTAAAGTTGTTTCTTTTATCTACTTTCAAGTTACCGTTATCATGACTATAGTTGGCTGCGATATAGTATTGGGCAACTTTACCACCTCCATTGATATTCATATTGTATCTTTGATTCCATGTTTGGTCTGCGAACAATAAATTATACCAATCCGTAGCCGGATAAACGTTTTTGTTCAATCCTGCTTTGGTATTATCAATTTGCATTTGTGAGTACCTTGCTCTTTCCAAAGGGTTACGAGTCGAAATAGCTTCATTAAACAGTTCCATATATGAAATTGGATCAACTGTTTTAACTTTGCTTACAGGTGAAGACAATGAACCTTCTACACGAAATGAAACACGAGCTTTTCCTTCACTTCCTTGTTTGGTGGTAACCATGATTACACCATTTGCAGCACGTGAACCGTAAAGAGCAGCAGATGTAGCATCTTTAAGTATTGAGAAACTCTCAATATCATCGGTGTTCAAACGTGCTAAATCTTCAGTAGTTAATTCCAAACCATCAATCAGGATAAGAGGAGATTTTGAATAACCGAAACTGGTGACACCACGAACGAAGAATTCGGCATTGTCAGCCCCCGGCTCACCCGAACGTTGATAAGATACCAAACCTGAAATGCGGCCGGCAAGCGAGTTGGTTAAATTGCTTGAAGGTATTTTCAACTCTGCCGGCTTAATCGTTGATATTGAACTAACGACACTCTCTTTCTTTTGTCGGCCAAATGCTACAATTTGAACTTCGTCAAGCAATTCTGAATCTTCAAACATCGTTACTACGCGAAATGCATTTGCATTGTTTCCCGTAAAACGTATTGTCGATGTTTTGTATCCGATAAGTCTGAATGTCACTTCAGCATCTCTTTCTACTTGCAAAACATAGTTCCCATCCATATCAGTTGATGTTCCAGCTTGTATCCCTCCCTCTTTCGATGTATAAAATACATTAACACCAATCATCGGTTCATTATTGATGTCTATTACCATACCTTTAATTTCGACTTTTGATGATTGTTGTTGAGAGGATAGCGCATTCAAACTAATGGATATCTCATTCATTGGAGCTTGGTGAGCTTTGAGCTGCATAAAGGCAGACAATACCATAAAAATAATTAATTTGCTTTTTTTCATGTGATAAATTTTTACATGTGATAAATTTTTAAGTGAAACAATACATTACATTTAGAGCAATTCTAATAGAAAAATTTGATAAATATTAATAATCATTCAATGACGTAATTACAATGCCATATGCCAAGTATACCTTCAAATAAAAGGGCAATTACATCAATAAATTTGAAATATACATTCGTTATGTGTGAAGCATTTATCTCTTTTTCAATACTCACACCATTGTCACAAGCATCGACTATATATTAAAACGTGCCTAATCAATCATGCTTTACTGTGTGACCATTGATAGTATAAAATCAGCTAATATTCCTGTCAACTCTTTTAACACGGCAAAAGCATATGCCCAAATAACGATGGAAATTAATGCCAACTTCAAGGCAACTTCATCTGTTGATACTCCACAGGTCACAGTAATTAACTCCAGACAACATTTGTTGTTGATTTTTTTAATACATGCGCATGCACTTAGGCTGCACAATATTTTTTAATAACTTTTTTTGTATTTGACATGTGAATGTTGCATTTTGTTTAATGCATTTATAATAAGTGTTTTACCTTACGTCAACTATTTTTTTTGAGATAATTAAATATCATCAAGACACTGAATTGAATCCATTTTTTATGTTGATAATGTACTAAAAGCAAAAATGCACACGTGTGCATTGCAAAAGTAAATATTATTTTTATATATGCAAAAAATAATATTCTTATTTTATGTAAAATATTGTTAAGGCAGGCTAGTGAGCACAGAATTTCCTGCAAATTAATGTATATCATTCTATTTAACAGCGATATATCAAATGTGAAATTAATTTTACAAAAACGATTTAATCTTGTTATAGCTTTGCTACAAATTTCGTTGTACTAAAGTTTTCGATTTACTGGTTATAATTATCTTGCGATATAATCACTATATTTGTCAGATATATAAGTTAGTTATTATGTTATTATTTTTAAGATATTATATCAAAAGTCATTAATATATCCCTTGTTTCAATAATGATTATGAAAAAAGAAGTAACTATAAAAGATATAGCCAAACAGTTAGGCATACATCACACTACTGTATCAAGAGCTTTGCATGGCAGTAAAAAAATAAAAGAAGAAACTCGAAACCGAGTATTACAGGAAGCTCATAATTTAGGATATACCCCTAATCTATTAGCTCAAAATTTAAGAAATAGGCAAAGCAGAATTATTTCATTCATCATTCCTGATTTCAAGCATCATTTTTTTTCAAGGCTAATTTCTTCCATAACTGAATTAGCTTATAATAATGGATATATGATAATGATATTCCAATCAAATGATAACCCATATATAGAAAAAAAAATTATAAACTCATTAATTAGTTTGCGTGTTGCAGGCGTTGCCATTTCAGTGGGATTAAAAACTAAATCAACCGCTCATTTCGATAAATTAAAAGAAGAAGGAATTCCATTAGTTTTTTTTGACAGAGTACCGGTAAAGACTCAATATTCTACAATTACATTGGATAATTATCATGCAATTCGAATGGTAGTCGATGAATTAATAAAGCGGAATAAAAAAAACATTGCTTACATTTCGTTTAATAGCCATATGAGAATATTTAAAGATAGGCTGAACGGGTATAATGAAGCTATTTCAGATGCAGGCTTGTCTTATAATAGATCTATAAATGCGAAGCAAATATTTATCAATGACGGATACGAATCGGCCTCTTTACTGTTTAAAGAAAAAGAAATACCAGATGCCATAATATGCATTAATGATGAAATTGCCATTGGAACGATGAATTTCCTAAAAGAAAAGGGATTTACCATTCCCGATGATGTCGCTGTTATTGGCTTTGATGATAACCCAATGGGAGCTGTATGTGATCCGCAATTAACAACTTTGTCTCAATCTATTGATAACTTGTCACAAACACTATTCAGTCTTCTCATAAAACAGATAGAACAAAAAACCGAGATAAAGGAAGATGTTATATTACCATTGAAATTGAAAATAAGGAGCTCATTATAATATTCAAATAAGTTGGTTGGAATTGTAATTCAAATTGTGCCAGATTATATACCAATCATTACTTCTTACTTCTACGTTATACAACGCAATCTATCTTCAATAAATGGTTGATTATAATTTTAATTCCTCACACAATTTGAATTACATTCCCAACTAGTTTTCTGCTTTAATAATACATTAATAATATGAATTAATATATTTTACAACTTCCATTTCCCTGTTAACTCTATAACTGTTGCAGGTTGTTCTATACGGACATGACTTACGTCTAATATGCATTGGTTCTTGTCATTGAACTGTGATAATTTTACTTTTTTCCCGTTCTGTAGTAAATGTGCTTTAACCACCCCTTTTTCAAAAGAGCAGGGTATTTCTATTTTCCCATTTTCAGGTTCGGAGTAAAGAATGAGATATAATTTATTATCACCTTTGCGAGTCACTCGTCCCCATTGAAACTCTTTGTCGAAAGGATTAGCTCTGGTTCCGTAGATGGCATCGCCATTTACTTTCATCCATTTTCCAATTGTCTTGAAAATTTCCACACTCTCTTCGGGTATGGAACCGTCAGGCTCAGGGCCAATATTCAAAAGGAAATTTCCCCCTCTACTTACTACATCTATCAGTTCATGAATAAGTTCATCAGCAGACTTCCATTTTTGGTTAAAAGATGAATACCCCCAAGTTCCATTCAATGTTTGACAGGCTTCCCAATCACCATCAATGCCTGTAGCCGGGACATGATGTTCAGCAGTAGAATAATCACCTTTCCAAGTGGGGGTAACTTTTATTCCTCCTTCACTCAGATGGTTGTCAGAATGATAAAGACGATTGTTTTGAATTGCTTTTGGGTGTTTTTCGAATAAGGATTTCATTAAGCGGGTTGCCCCCCATGCATAATCTCCCTGAAATTTGGGTTGGCTGAAATCCCACCAAATCAAATCCACTTTATATTGGTTGATTAAATTATTGAAAGTATTAAATAGATATTCCTTGTATTTCTCATGGTTTCCAAAATGACGTTTTCCCTGTTTTTCTGCTTCATAGTTTCCTTCTGGGTATGAAATGCCAGAATTAGTAGGATCATAATCAGGATGATTCCAGTCTAACAGAGAAAAATAATATCCAGCTTTTATATTATTTTTTTCGCATGCAGCTGCATATTCTTTTACGATGTCTATACCTTTTTTATTCTTTACATTGAAATCATAATGTGGTGTATCAAACATATTGAAGCCTTCGTGATGACGACTTGTCAGTACCGTATAAGTACATCCGGCTTCTTTTGCCAGTTTTACCCATTTCTCTGCCATTCCAGATTTAGGATTGAAACGAGGCATTGCCTCTTTTTTATAAGTTTCAAAATCTGCACCAGACTGCATTTGAATCCACTCAACACATCCTTCATATTTTTCTCCCTGGAATTCACCTGCTAAGCCAGAATAAAGCCCATAATGAATAAACATCCCAAATTTGCCATCTCTCCACCATTTCATTCTTGCATCACGTTGTTCTTTGGTTTCATAAGGAGCACCTTCTTCACCTATACGCTCATCATATACAAGCTCTTGCAAATATACCGATTTGACAAATGAGTTCACTTTGGTTGCAATATCTAAAGATTGAAGATTTCCAGCCATAGACAAACGTTTGACAGCATCTTGCATTTCCGATTGCAACTTCAATGCTTGCTCATATTCAGATTTCAAATTTTGAGGACAGGTTGTATAAGTCAATCGTAACACTGCCTGCAATGCCGGATTGTCCTCACATTTCTTTTGAAGTTCTTCCAATGTCCGGAGTGCATTTGTCCAGTCAGCAGATGAGTGTACTTCGTTCAATGTACGAGTAGCTTCCGTATAAATATTGCCTAATTCTTGAAAATTATTGATTTTAATATCAATACCCAGGCAAATCAATGGAAACAACAGCGTCAAGCTTGCCAATAAAAAATTCTTTTTCATAATACACTATAAAATTAAAAAATGAATTTATAAATAGTAGTTTTATTTAATATCGAAAAAAATAGTAACTACTCAGGTACCCCCTGTCATAGACAGAGAGTCCTGACTACTCGTCAATAACTATGCTATACTCGAAACTACGCTTTAGCAAGGGATGCAATAACCCGAAGGACCTCATAGGGGTTCTGTCCGTTCTTGACCGCTGTTTGGATGACGGAGGCAACGGTAGCATAGTTCCCGGCTCCTTCCTCGGAGCGGAAGCACCCGCTGACTTTCAATTTGGTCTTGGCCGGTCTCAATGCCTTCTCGGAGTCGTTGTTCGTGGGAGGAACAGCTGGATTGGCGAGGAAGGTAAAGATATAGTCCCGGTGTTTGGCAATGCCTTTTTTGAGTTTGTCAAGTTCGGTATTCCCCCCTTCTTCTTTCGTGTAAACCGGAGGCCTTTCGAGCAGTTTGTCCAGTCTTTCTTCCATATCTTTCCTGACCGCTTCTCCAATGTCATTTTCATTGCGATGATGGACGGAGTCCCGCAGCAAGTCGAGCATGTCGAGGCTCCATGGATCATCCGGAAAGGCCTGCATCGTGTAGGTGAGGTTCCGCAACAGATGGGCAATACATATCTGGTGATCCTCCATCCCCACCTCTCCCATGAAGTAAGCCGGAAGCCGGTCAGTGACCCATACCTTATTACCCCGTTCTTCCCGGGTAAAGTGCTTGTTGATGACATGATGGCTTCTGCTGCTGCCAAAGGCGAGGAAGGTGGCCACGGTATTCTGGAAAGCCCAGAGCCAGTTGTTTTTCCCGTTCACGTTGATCCCGGTCTCGTCCGCCCCGGCAACCTTTCCACCTGCAACTTTCTGACGTATCATTTCGTAGGGCGTTTTGGAGAATTTCCGCATGGCGTTCAGCATGTTCGATACAGAGCCTTCACTGATGTGGAGTCCGAAGATGGTCTCGTACAGATGGGTGAGTCGCTTGAACGGAACATTTTGGTAAGTGCTGAGGTAGGATGTCATCGCCATGATGTTGGGGCCGAAGGATACGGGAGCGTTCACCTCTTCCGGGAACTGTCCCTTGCAGCAATGCCCACAGGAGCACTTGACCTGCATCGTCATGTGGTTCACAACCGTGGCCGCAACCGGAAGCGGAATGTCCACCACCTGGCGTGTGGCGCAGACGATCGCAGAATCCATCTCCAGCGGCTTTTCACATTCTGGACACACCGGGACGGGGGTACCACTGTTGGGTTTCCGTTACATTCTCGGATTGGAGCAGGGTGCTCCCCGAATGGCCTTTCTGCCCACCGGACTTCCTGCCGGAAGGCTTGCGCCGGGACTGTGTATGCCGGATGCCAATTGGATTCCCGGAGGGCGGAACGCTGCTGTTCGTGCTGGTCTTGATGACGGGTTTCCTGCCACCCCCGTGTTCGGCAACACGGGATGCAAGCTCGGCTATACGAGCCTCTTTGACTTTTATTTCACTGTCACGGACAGAAAGAATAAGATCCATCCGCGCAAGTTCCCTGTCCTTCTCCTCAAGGGTTTTGACAAGAGCCCTGTTGATCTTCGCCTGCACCAGCAGCCGCTCTGCCAGTTCTGTGGAGTCAAGCTCTTCGCAAAGGCCGAGTTCCCGAAGGATCTGCCTGCGCCGCCGGGAGAGCTTTACCCGGTCTGCCTCGACACTCTTTCCAAGTCCTGTATTAAAGTTCTTTTTCATACCTCCACAAAGGTCGAAAAAATAATGGACATGTGCAAATATAATGATTTGGGCATCAATGGATTAAAGGCTGTTCCCAGGCGTTTTGGCGAGACCTGCGCCTCTTATCCCGGAGGGTCATTCCAAAAATTTTTGGAGCCCTGCAATACCCTCCAAATATCCCTCAACAAGCTGATATATAACAATTTCAATCCATGGATAGCGGCATGAGGAAAAATTCAAAAAAAGTTACAACAGGATCTCGACAACCCTGCGACATTCTTCATCATTGGTCAGAAAAAGGGCACCTGAGTAGTTACAAAAAATATAATCATATTCTCACATTTGATTGTCAAAAAATTGAGTTATTCCACATGCAAGACAAATGAATGGTTTAGTTTCTAATTTCTTTAATATTTAGATAATTATAAAGGAATAATACCACTAAAATATAGCCAACGAGAGAAGGATGTACATGGTCTTGCAGCAGATTCTCTTCCAAATTTTGTACAAAGAGAGTATATGTATCTAAACAATCAACCCCTTCCTCAATGCAGTGGCTCCAAGGGAATAAAAACACATCACCAGATACTTTTCTTTTAAATATCTTTGTAGACGGGCAAGATAGTTTTTCTCACATGATTTGTTCATTTTGTATGTACCATGATTTTCCTCAACATAGGTATACCCACACTTTGCTTTACTTTCAATCTAACTTTATCAATTAATGGACAATCTGGTATCGGATCAATTTTTCTGCGCCCTACGGATGTTCCGGATGCCAATTCTATCCAACATTTCTTGTCTACATCAAATCCTTCAATTACATATGAGCGAATACGCTGTCCGTAATTATAAGCCTCCCATACATCTGTATAAGTTACATGTGTGGGAACCGGTAGGTTCAGACAATGTTCATTACCAACTTCTTTATCCAATACAGCAATAGGATGCCCGAAGGTCCTTTCTATCTCAACTCCAAATTCTTTATAACGTTCCATATCGTCAGGATGAATACTCCCATCGGCTTGAGGAGCACAATTCAGCAGGAGAAAGCTGTTACGTCCTACGGACTTGATATAACATTCCATCAATTCATTTACACTACGACGGTGTTTTAGTGCTTCAGGCCTCATGTGCCAAAAATGATTGTGCAAAGGAACATCAGCTTCATGTGGAGCCCAGTAATCACCGTCGGGATTATCCGCATCTTGTGTTTGGTTAGCATCTGCTTCAAACTGAGTTTCAAAAACACGGTTCATCCGTTCTAATGTAGTTACTGACCAACAGGGGTCTGACACAACTCCCTTTTCATTTCCGGGCCAACGCACCGTAGGTAATGGATCGTGACAACCAACAGCAGCAACCACAGCATTTGGCAATAATTCTTTCAATATGTCTCCAAGATGAGCATTAATGGGCTGGTCAATCCATATTTCTGTAATGTGGTCACTGCCTAATCGTTCTACTATTTCACGAATACGCGTATGTAAAATTTGATCTGCTTCCTTACGGGTACTTACTTTATCTATTTTAGTATATGTCACCGTGTTGTTGTCTTCCGCTTCTTCTTCGGGGTGTGGAGACCAGCAATAAAAGCCCATGTTCAATCCATTTTGTCTACAAGCTTCTCCAAATTCTTTTACTACATCGCCATTACCGCCTTTATAGGATGTATTTCCAATATGATATTGAGTGGTTGCGCTAGGCCACATACAAAAGCCACCACTATGAGCCAGCATAAAAATAATTTCTTCTGCTCCCCATGCTTTCGCAGCTTTTACCCACTCATTTACATCTAACTTTTCAAAACGAATATCTTTTAATGGTGTGCTGCCATCATCATATTCACGTTCTTGTATAGTTGCAGGATCTAACTGTATAAACATTCCTCGTTCCATTTCCTGCCATTCATACTGTACTTTTGTTGGTTTTGCCAAATGTGCAGCCGATGGGTCATTTGCTGCTCGTTCCCATTCTCTAAAATGGGAATTACATGAAGACAGAAAAGTAGATAAAGCAAGAATTGCTACAATTGATTGTGAAAAATGAAAATTCATATTACATAAGAATGTCATTAAATATTTTATCCAAATTTTGAACTGTTTAAATTTCGTTATTGATCAACTTCCGGTGATATTAATTTTGTAAATTTCCCCAATTCGTTTAAATTAATCATGATTTGATACAATCCTGTTTTTCTTAATAATTCTGTTTTTGTCAATTTTCAATATATTTTTGGTTTGTCATTGATCAAATTCGTCATTTTTTAAAACTTTCGCAATTATTTATTTTATTCAAAAAAAACTATTTGTGCTATTCTTCACATTGCATTATAAAACAAATCGACGCCAGTAGTATCTTATTAAAATACAAGCTTTAGGGAAACGGTTGTTACAACGAAAACACAACTATTTATAAATATAATCAATTAAGTTGAGAGCCAAATCAACTATCGGTCTGCTTGCACATGTTAAAAATAATTGGTAATGATCTACTCTATTTCATTTTTTAACTCCGCACTCGCATAATTGTGAAGTAATTACCCTCGTGTTAATATCACTAAAATACTAAATGAAATCCTCTTTTCGTAAAGTAAGTAAATGAAATTAAAATAAAGATGCACACGTGTGCATTGCAAAGATAAATATTATTTTTTTATATGCAAAAAATCATGTTCTTATTTTTTACAAATTATCTCAATGATAATTTATGTTATGGATTTTTTCTCCGTTACCGGATCTTTTGCCGAATTTTCCTCAAGTATATCTTCATCTGTATCCCTACAGTTTTCGAAGCAGTTGTTTTCAATAAGAACTTTGATGATCTGTTTAAGGAAGAACGGGTATTTGTTCCGGTCAAACTGTTAAAATTAGGTATAGTATATTATAGTGTTATTGCTACGAAAAACCATTCAGTAGGTAGATTTGACGTAAACTATCTGACGGTCGAATATTTCAAACATATTGTTTTAGTCTGCTTGAAAAGTCTCAAATAAGAAGATTTGACATCATAATAACTTGAAAATCAGAAATCATTTTTAACAAAACGACTAACTAAAGTGGACTCACTGTTTTAGATTACGATTACAAAGTAGGAAAACTGCTGTTTATAATTATCACCTCATAGCTGGCAGCGGACTCGAACCAACTACTGCAATCGTCCGTTTATAAAAACTTTAATTCCACACCTGCCACTGCATGTAACGTGTATATAGTGTGTTCTCATTCACTCTTATGGCTACCCTCTGGAAGTCCCGTGTACATTTATGGCGTCACCGCCCATCCCTTTAATATTTCCTGCGGAAAGAAAGGGATTCGAACCCTTGGTACCCGCGAGAGTACAACGGTTTTCGAGACCGCCCCGATCGACCACTCCGGCATCTTTCCTTATTTCAATGCAAAATTACATTATTTATTCAAACTACGGCTACGAATAGTTCACTAAAGTTAGATATTCGCTCGTCAAGGAATAATAAAAGTAAACTTGGCTTCTGCTCTTTTGACTTAATGCGAATAGTTCACTAAAGTTAGACTATTTCTCGCTATGGCATAGTCCAAATAAATTTGTCCTCTGCTCATTTAGCTTAACGAAACAGTTCACTAAAGTTAGATATATATTTTAAGCTACTTATTTAATGACTGCAGTGCATCATCTGTTGATGAAAGCAGAGGCTCTATAGAGATGGGAGATCCTACTGCATTTTTCATCCACAACTGCGGTATTATTCTGCCCTGGGTGTACATCCGTTCAACTTCTTCAGCAAGATTTTTTCCGCGTACCTGCTGTTCAATCTGGAAGTCGATCAGGTGCCCCATCGGGTAGTTGGGAAGGTATAGAGGGTAATCGATCATGTGAGAATAGATTCCCAACAACGTCTCATCTTCTCCTCCCAATACTCCTGCATAATATGTGTTCCAGACCTCTTTTGCAGCATTAATAACAGTCTCTTTCAACTGAGCCGGTGTAGCATCGGGGTGAGCGTAAAGCCACTCCCATACTTTTATATCGACCAGCGACACCCCCATTATCTCGTAACTAGACCAGAAGTTATCCAACGCGAGATAGTATTCATCTTCAGTATTTGGGTTTTTCAGGCCAAGCAGCTCCAGATCACGCTTTTGGAATAAAAATGCCACAGCTTCGGTAAAAGAGGTGTTAGGAACACCGTTGAGCATGTAGGAATCCACATTGTTCATGGTAATGGTCTGCTCTACATTGTGGCCAAACTCATGAACGGCAATGTTGTAACCCTTATAATCCATCCCCCCGGGTCCTATGCGTGTACGAAGGCGGGCAACATCATTGCGCATCTCAGCTCCCCATGCATGCCCGGCACCACGTGATGAGTCGACTGTTACTAGCGAAGATATATCATTTGCCTTATCGGGTGACCAACCAAGTTTCTCGAGAATATTGGGAAGATCTTTTTCAAGTGCTTTCGCATCAGGGTATTTCTCGGAGGTGATTGAAGAGAGCTGTTCTTCGGAAATGCTACCACGAGCTTTAAACCCGTTATACCAGATGTCAAAAGGTTCCAACTTCCGTCCAAGCCTCGACTCGATGAATGACGCCACCTCTTTAACCTGCGGTGAAGAGAGCAATCCTTTGAACAACTCCTCCACATCTTTCTGAGGGATCTCCATGGAAGCATCGAAAGCCCGTGCAAGCTGAGTGGGATAATGCGGAGAATAGACATCAAGCTGACTCATAGCATGAAAATTCTTCAGGAACACCTCATATCTCTTAGTCTCTTCAGGAGTGGAAGAGACCTTTTCTTTCCCTTCAAAAACATCGTTCGTCTCAGGCCTCCATGTATAGGTATCGCTGTTAATAATCTGCAATGGAATGGACTGATCAATTATACGTTGCATCACAGTATAGATAATCCGCTGCTTTTCAATACCTCCCTCTTTGTCTGCATAATTCGATTTCAACTCATCGCGTAATCCCCAGTGAGATATCAGTTTCATGTCATCTGGAAAGAGTTGTTCATCCTTAATATTCCTCAAATTCCCCATGTAAATATTGTAATCTGAAATATAGGTATCAGCTTCTGTAAGAGTCTTTGAGATTTCTTGCTTAACAGTTGCGGGGACTCTCGAAATAAACTTGTCTCCCATACGTGCATACGCCCACTCTTGCCGTGTCCACTTTTCCCCAAGCTCGCTCTTTTCTTCCAACGAGTAAAACGGAAAATTCAATGCTGTAATAAAAGCTATCCTGTTGGTATAAAGATCATCCGTCAGATGAGCTGCTGCGTCGTAACTGCCGAACATCATATCCACTGGAGTGATCTCAGGCCCTTCGAGCTGCAGAGGTGCTTTAAGCATCACATCCATCTTGTGAAAATAGCCGTTGATTACCTCTAAATTTCGTTCCAGAGTGTTGAAAAGTGATGCCAACTGCTCCTTATCGGCCACAAAAGAGCTTTTACAGAAGCGGGCAAAATCGTCCACAGTGCCGTCCGGCTCCCGCCACAGACCAGCTACTTGCTTTACACCCCGTTCAATACGGAAAGAGTGTGGCTCGCCAAGTGAATCTTTCAACTGTTTCGTAACATTGCCTATCTGTGAATCAGTTATAAAGTCAGCGTTTTTCATATCTGTCTTATCTTTCGTGTTGGTACTGCATGCCGCTAATCCGGCAAGAAGTAACATGATGGTAGTGAAAAGGATTTTTTTCATTATTCCTGGTGTTTTTTAAGGGTACAGTTATGAACGAACTATTGCACTGTTTTCCCCCGTTATAATTTTTAATAAACAAATTTACAAGTTTTTTCCAGACAAATGAAAAAACAGTTGAAAATAGGCAATTCTATTGCAACGCTCTCAATTTTTTTATAGTTTTACACTAAATAGTAAAACCGAAATAATATGAATGAAATAGACAAGTACATAGAAACACACAAAAAACGTTTTATGGACGAGCTTTTTGAGCTTATCCGCATCCCTTCGGTCTCTTCACTGCCAGAGCACAAACCCGATATGTACCGGGTTGCAGAAAAGTGGAAAGAACTCCTTCTGGCTGCAGGAGCCGACAAGGCCGAGGTTATGGAAACCGGAGGAAACCCTGTTACCTACGGGGAGAAAATTATCAGCAAAAATGCACCCACTGTAATGGTCTACGCCCATATGGATGTGATGCCTGTTGATCCGATAGGATCATGGAAGACCAATCCTTTTGAGCCGGTGGTAAAGGATGGAAAGGTTTGGGCGCGTGGTGCCGATGACGACAAAGGACAGTCGTTCATGCACGCCAAGGCCTTTGAATATCTCGTGCAATCAGGCAGGCTGGAATGTAATGTGAAGTTCCTTATCGAAGGTGAGGAAGAAATAGGCTCTCCCAGTCTTCCCGAATTCTGCAAAAAAAACAAGAAGATGCTGCAAGCTGATGTTATACTAGTCTCCGATACTTCTATGATAGCACCGGATGTCCCCTCCATTACTACCGGCCTCCGGGGACTTGCCTACTGGCAGGTAGAAGTAACGGGGCCAAATGTGGACCTTCACTCCGGTATTTTCGGCGGAGCTGTTGCTAACCCTATCAATGTGCTTTCAAAAATGATTGCCCAGACTGTTGATGATGAAGGGCGGATCTTGATTCCCGGATTCTACGACGATGTGGTGGAGGTCTCTCGAAAAGAACGCTCAATGATGGCAAAAGCTCCATTCTCTGCTGAAGAGTATAAAAGGTCGCTCGATGTGAAGGAGCTGTCCGGCGAAAAAGGGTATACCACCAGTGAGCGTACCGGTATTCGCCCTTCATTTGACGTATGTGGTATATGGGGCGGCTATACTGGGGAGGGGGCAAAAACTGTCTTGCCCTCAAAAGCTTATGCCAAGATCAGCACACGACTGGTGCCCAACCAGGACCACAACAAGATAGCTAAGCTTTTCGTGAAATATTTCGAGGGAATAGCACCAAAATCGGTAAAGGTGAAGGTGGAGTATCTACACGGAGGCCCCTCCTATGTTTGTCCCATTGATTTACCGGCATATCAGGCAGCCGAAAAAGCCTACAGGGAAATCTACGGGAAAGAGCCGGTGCCAGTACGTTCAGGTGGCAGCATCCCAATCATTGCCGCTTTTGAAGAGATTCTCGGAATAAAATCGGTACTGATGGGCTTTGGGCTCGGGTCCGATGCAATTCACTCGCCCAACGAGAACTTCCCGCTTGAGCAATTCTACAATGGAATAAGGACTATACCTCTGTTCTATAAATACTTCGCAGAGGAGATGAAAAAATAGCCCACTTTTCATAAAACTATTTAAAAGGAGTATTGGTGAATGTTTATGGTTTCTATTCCGAAACAACGACAACCGGGCTGATCGAAAATATTTTTAACACCCTGACTAAGCAAAACCATTCTCACAATGAATAGTTGATTAACCCACTACTACATATGCAGTGTAGCGGCTATCTGCTGCAACGGGAGTCAATGACAGGTATCCGGAAAGTATTTTTCCACCTGTTACCTGTAGTGGGGATTCCCGTTGCATTTTTTCATGGAACGACAAGGCGCTTCCCTGCTTTTTAAAATAGTCCACAACGAACTTCCCCTCCGAGGAAGAATTAACAAAACTATCGAAGAATAGATGTGCCGCTACACCCATATTCATTCGCATATTGATCTCCACACAAGGCTGGACACGGTACCCTCCTGCCGTTTCGCAAATCATCATATCGACACCCGCATAACCGGTATATAAAGGAAAATAACCGGCAAGCTTCACTAAAAGAGTCTCTCGAAGCTGCTGCATCAGGGTAAAAGAAATATTAGCGGAAAGTTTTTCTTCAATCCGTCTATCGGAAAGTAGTTCATTCCCCTTGTATGCGCCCGATGCTGTAGACCCGAAAATAGAATAACCTACAAAGCTGGCCTTTCCCCTATCAATATAAAACTCCATTGCGAAATCCTGTATCTTGCTCAAAACAGGCTCCGCTACCACCCCACCCTGTAATCTGATAACCCGTCTGCACCAATCAACTTGCTTGTCAGTTATCTCCCCCAATATCCATATCAATCCTTTTCCGCTGCCGGAGAGTGGCATCTTCAATACCTTGTTGCCGGGAGTAGAGTGCTGATATGCCAACAACTCCTCCATGTTTGTGAAAAAATATGATTCCCCACAAAATTCCACTTCCCCGGCCTTTAAATCACGCAGCAGTAGCACAGCATTTTGCCGGTTCGAATACTCCCTTAATCGCCTTAAATCTTCAATCGTAGGAATTTGCTGTTCAGCGGCACCCTGAGCCAGAAGCTTTTTACGTAATGCCGGACTCCATCCCCAGGGAATAATCTCCTCACCGGGGTGCAAACAAATATCACTGAATGGAATCAGATCAGAGGAAACAGGGAATATCTTTTTAATGGCATCGACAAATGACCGGTTTAACTCTCCTTCCGCTATCACCAAATCACCTTTCCCATACCATACCGGCAAAACGGCCAGATCCTCGGCCATCTTCACAGCAGCAGCAGGTGGTGTATAGTTAGCTTCAAAATTTGCAAGGGCAAGATCGTGCCAGGGATTAAAAAGATACATCTATTTGTATTCTTTTATCTCAATCTCTCCATTGAGGGCAAGCAATGCATTCTCCGCCAGGGCTCCCATTTCGTCTTGGCCCGGATAGAGGTGAACCGGTGCAATCCGATAGACCCGTTGGCTGATCAGATTGCAGAACCATTTACTATTGGCAATTCCGCCAGTAATAAGGATCGCATCAATCTCCCCTTTCAATACGGTAGACATGGCACCTATCTCTTTTGCCACCTGGTAAGCCATCGCCTCCAGCACTTCCATACATTTATTATCACCATTTCTCGCTTCACGTTCGGCAATATAAGCATCATTAGTTCCCAGGTAAGCCATCATTCCTCCTTTACCGACAACCATTTCAGACATCTTTTCGTAGCTGTATATCCCACTGAAAGCTACTTTCAACAATTGCCCCACTGGCAATGAGCCGGAGCGTTCCGGGGAAAAAGGGCCATCACCATCAAGTCCCTGGTTTACATCAATCACCTTTCCTTTTTGATGTGCGCCTACAGTAATTCCACCTCCAAGATGTACCACAATAAGATTAAGGTCATCATATTTTTTCATGATAGATTTTGCGTGTGAGCGGGCTATTGCTTTCTGATTCAACGCATGAAAAATTGATTTTCTTTCAAATAGCGGATGTCCGGAATATCTTGCCAAAGGCAGTAACTCATCCACCACAACGGGATCGGCAATGAATGCTTCTGCCGAGGGGAGCAGCTTCGCGATATCGTGCGCAATAAGCGCTCCTAAGTTGCTGGCGTGTTCTCCACGCTTGCATTCAAAAAGGTCTTTTCGCATTGCTTCATTCACCCGGTAAACACCTGATGCAATAGGTTTCACCAGCCCTCCCCTCCCTATCACTGCATCAATGGTTTCAACGGGGACGTCAGCACCCTTTAGTTCCTCATAAATGATATTCTTTCTGTATTCATACTGATCTGTAATCTTTTCAAATTTTCGTAATGCTTCGGGAGCATGCTTGATTGTTTTAAGGAAGATCACCTTTTCCTGCTGGTAAATTGCTATCTTAGTCGACGTTGACCCGGGGTTAATGACAAGAATACGTGTATTTGTTCCCATATGTTTATATGTTTTTATTTTTTTATATACATCTTAATGTTCTTTCCGGGGATATAGCTGTTTAAGCTGCTGCTTCGGCAACAAGGGCCAATAATATATTATCTTAGACAGGCTGCCAGTGCAATTGAGAACAACTTGCTCCGCTCATCGTCTGACCGGGAGGTCAGCACAACAGGTGCTGCAGCACCCATCACAACAGCGGCTACTGTTGCCCCGCCTAAAAAGTTAAGTGCTTTGTAAAACATATTCCCCGCCTCAATATCGGGTGCCAGTATGATGTCACAGTCGCCAGCAACTTCACTCTCAATACCTTTGTTTCGTGCTGCCTCCCTATTCACTGCTATGTCTATCGCGAAGGGGCCATCCACCACACACCCTTTTATCCGTCCGTCAAGGTTCATTTCTTTTAATTGGGCAGCATGTACCGTAGCCTCCATTTTTGGATTTACCTTCTCCACAGCAGCTGCCACAGCCACTTTTGGTTTTTCAATACCAAGGAGTTGACATGCGTTTACCGCGTTCTCTATAATTTGTGCCTTTTCGTAAAGACCAGGTGCAATATTCATCGCCACATCGGTCACACAAAAAATCTTATGGTAGTAAGGAGATTGAAAAAAAGCGACATGACTTAGCAACTGATTATAGTGTAATCCAGATTCTTTGTCAAGAACCGCTTTCAAAAGTTCACCGGTACTAACGAATCCTTTCATTATTATATCTGCATCTCCATTTTTTATGTTCTCCACGGCAATTCGTGCAGAAACAGCAGCACCCTCCCGGTTGTCGATAATATCAAAATTACTCAAATCAAAACCTATTGAAAAAGCTATTCGCTCAATCTTAGTTTTATCTCCTATAAGCAAAGGGATTATAATTTCCTCTTTCACAGCATCTTTCAAAGCTTTAAGCACATGTTCATTTTCAGCAGCAGCAATAGCTACCGTCCTTTTTGGCCTGTTTTTGGCTTTCCGGAGCAGTTCAGTTAAATCGCGGATCATAATAACTGTTTTTTTGTAACATTTCACTTACAAATAAACAAATAATCTGGCAATTATCCGACATTATCTATTGATTTTTTTGACAAAAAGTAAATAAACTGGATAAAAAATTGTCTATTCCGGTTGTCCTATCTCAGTTTACCTATCTTCGGTTTACCTATCTCCCGGTTGTTGAGTTATCAATTTCATATCCCCACGATTTTCCCTTTTCAATAGCCGGCACACCACGTGTCATCCAAACAGGAGCGGGAGCACCTTTAAGATAATGGTCAAAGAACTGTTGCAGCCTGATGGAAAGATCTTTGGCATTACGGCGCAGGCTCAGGTTATGGGCTTCCTTGTTGTATTGGAGCATCCATACAGGTTTTCCCAGGCGACGCAGCGACATAAAATACTCAATTCCCTGATACCAGGGCACTGCACCGTCATCATCGTTGTGCATAATAAGCAGCGGTGTGTTTACCTTATTAGCAAAGAAAACAGGAGAGTTCTCAATATAAAGTTGCAGTGAGTCGCTCATTGTAGCGCCAATTCTTGATTGTGTCTGTTCGTACTGAAGCTGGCGGCTGCGCCCCGATTCCCAGCGGATTCCGCCGTAAGCACTTGTCATGTTTGACACTGGCGCACCGGCTCCGGCAGCTTTAAACATATTTGTGCGGGTAATTATATATGCCACCTGATAGCCCCCCCAGCTTTGCCCCTGTATGGCCATATTTTCCAGATCTGCCCATCTGTTTTTTGCCAATGCCTTCGCTCCCGAAACAACGTAGTTGTACGCATCATTGCCGGGTTGTCCTACCCCGTAGTGAATATCCGGTGTAAAAACAATGTATCCCCGGCTAACGAAGAATGGAATATTAATAACTGATCGGCTTGGCGCAGGAGCAAAATAGCGGTAAAGGTCATCGGAATGTTTTTCGTAGAAATATATCATTACCGGATATTTCTTCCCAGAGTCGAAATTCTCGGGTTTATACAAAATTCCCTGTGATTGTTTACCATCGAATGTTGTCCACTCAAAAATTTCTGCTGTACCCCAGCTATAATCTTTCATTTGGGGATTGATACAGGTTAGTTTTTCTACCGATCTCCAAAAATTCAGGGTTAAATACAAATCTGGTGACGTATTAAAATTGCTTTTTTGAAAAACAAATGCTTCCGCGTTTTTTGCCTTTTTAAGAGAAGTATATTTGTATTTATCCAATTCCCTTTTTACTAATGGATTTCTGCCTTGTTGTTTAAGAGTATAAAAACCACTTTCTTTGCTTTTATTGTCAAATGCCGATAAGAGCAAAACATCTTTTGGCTCAATAAAAAGCTTTTCTGGATCGGTGTTGATGTACCGGAAAGTAATTGAATCGTTTCTCCCGTTATTTTTAGTGATATTCTCCGGCATCTCTTTTCCGATAGGATCAATTTTCCATATATCGAAGGCATCGTATAAAAGTACGAATTTGTCATCCTGTCCCCATGCCGCAATCCCGTACGCACCGGGTTTGCTTGGTGTGTCATTTTTTTCATTCCAGAAGTTGACCGGGATCTCCTTAGTCAGACAGACGATTTTTCTGGTTTTGTTATCGAAAGAGAACCACTGTTTTACAGAGGTATTCCACCAGTAGGTAAAATTACCCGATGGCGAAATCTGAGGCCTTCCCTCAACAGGTTTAGCAATTTCGGTCAATTGATGGAATTGCATATCGTAAATCCACGCATCCGTTTTTTGAGAAATATTCCACTGGCTTTCAATCTCATAAGGTAATTCCGAAGTAAGAAGGACAAAACGCCCGTTTCCTTCATCTGAAAACAAAGCATTGGGCATTTGTTCGTTGGCTATGGAAACAAATTCGTGAGGGCGGCCGGGATCAATAACGCCGGTATAGGTCCTGCGTAATTCGTTTTTTAGCCTCAAAAGTTGTTGCGGCTGTACAACCGGGTCCTTCCAGTGCCAAACATCGAGGATGGCTGTTTCAAAATCAACAATTGTTGTGTCTTTAGGTATTTGTTTTGGAGCAGCTCCAATAATAATACGTTCACCGTCTTTACTAAAATATGGCTTTGAGTTTTCATTGAAAATCCAATTTTCAGGCAACCCTTTTGATGTTTTAGAAGCAACTATAACTGCCGAATCCATTGAGTTTTTGAAATACCTTACATCGAATACCTTTTGTTCAATTTTAGAAGTATCTTTTGTAGCTATGTAAACAAGCTGACTTCCCTGCTCGTCGAAAGAAAATGATTTATATTCCATTTTATCAGCTGAAATCTGCTTTTTGGCCCCGTTTTTCAAATCGATAAACAACACTTTGTGTGTATCGGTGGAATCGTTTTTTTCAGGCTCCACTGAAATAGCCAGTGAATTTCCGTACTTGTTAAAAGCAAATTCTTTTGAATTTTTAACGGTATCCTCTTCAGAGGTGCTCAGGTTTCTGATAATCAGAAAATCCTTTGGTTTGTTTTGTTTGTTCTTTACCGTATCTTTTGGTGCAGATTTTTTATAGGCAATGTAGGCGCCCATCTCCGTTGATGTTGAGTAAGATTTCACATCTGCAATTTTGCAAAACTTAAATGTTTCATTATTGACAATAACCAACGAATCTTTGGGAAAATCATCGGCTTTCTTTTTCTTTATCCTAGCCTGACGTACATCTGAAAAAGGGGCCTTTAACATTCCTACGGTAAATCGTCCATCTGCCGACAGAGTATATTTATTTACACGGTGAATCTTTAACTCTCTACATTCCTTTGAATCATAGATATAAAGCATGCTATCTCCTTCCTGTGGGCTGATAACTGCGTTTATAAATCTGCCGTCGTTACTGATGGAAATATCCTGTAGGCTTTTCCAATCGTCATAAACGGAGTGGTCGAGTTGTTTTTTCTGGGTGAATGCTGACTGGCTGAATGTAATTAAAGTTATAAAAATAATGAGCCTGTGGTAAAAGAAACGTTGCATATAATTCATTTTAATGGCATCGAAATTACAATAAAACTTCAACTTGACCAAGTGAAACCAGGCAAAAACGAATTTGTTGGAATTCGTTGATGAGAGTTAAAAGTGAGGGTTCTGTAAAGCAAACTGAGTCAGGAGGAAAGATTAATTGCTTTTTCACAACAAGAGGAACTTTCAAAAAGCCACAAAACATTGTCAGTCGAATATTTAGTTGAATACTTAACATGAGAAACTTGAATTATAAAAAATAGATTCTTATTTATAATTATGCTTCGTTAGAACTTCATTTATAATACTGACAGTCAATAATTTATGTCATATCCCCAAAAAGCGTCATACTCGATTGATATTCAGCGAATTATAAAAACTATTTTAAAAATATTACCGAAGTATTGCTCCAATAAACAATAAATAATTCCATTTTATTGGAAACATAAAAATTCTAATAGAAACGCATATAGTTTATTATTTTTAGTGTATTTGCAGTATGACTGCAACAGGACAAACAAAAATAAACTCATTACTTCAGAAATTTCCAACCGGAGCATTGTACTTTGCCTCGTGGTTAAATCAAAATGGGATATCCTATTCTCTGCAGAGACATTACCGTAATTCGCAATGGCTTATGGCTATAGATGATGGTGTGATGTACAGGACAGGTGAAGAGCCGACCTTGTTTAGTGCTCTGTCGTGCTATAATAGCCAGTTAGGTAAGAAATTCCATATAGGGGCTGTATCTGCTTTGGAAATGAGGGGATTGGCCCATTACGTTCCGCTTGGCCGGCAGACAATAGTAATATATTGCCCCCGGGGTGAATGGTTCCCAAAATGGTTTTCGAAATATGACTGGGGTGTTGATATATTGAAGAAATACTCCAAATATAGCAAAACGGGGATATCCTCAATCAATGAAAACAATTTCGAAGTGCCGGTTTCCTTGCCTGAAAGAGCATTTCTGGAAAGTTTAGACCTTGCTCCCAAACATTACAATCTTACCGATTTATACCAGATCATGGAAATGCTTAACGGTTTGAGGCCAAAATTACTGCAACAGCTATTAGAGGAAAACAGTTCGGTAAAAGTGAAGCGGTTGTTCCTGTATATGGCAGAGAAAGCGGGGCACTCGTGGTTCCATGATTTGAATTTGGACAGGATAGACCTGGGTAAAGGGAAACGTTCAAACGTGAAGAATGGTGTTTATGATCCGAAATATCAGATAACCTTACCAAGAGATTTAGTATATTATGAATAGGATGTATCGCAACAGGTTGAATTACTCCTTAGAATTATCCCGACATTAGAGGAAGTGGATAGTTTTGCCATTCACGGTGGAACGCCAATTAACCTGTATATCCTCGACCTCCCTCGGTACTCCGTTGACGTTGACCTTACTTACATTCCAATAAAACCCAGGGAAGATTCGTTTGCGGATATCCATAAAAATCTGGCTATCATCAAGGAAAAAATCAAGACGGTTGTCCCGGATATTGTCATTAGAGAGAAGCCGAATAAAATCTACTGTACACGTAGAGGGGTTATGGTTAAAATTGAAGTGAGCGGAACGAAACGCGGGCTGATTGATCCGGCTTCGATAAGACCACTATGTAATGCTGCACAAAATGAATTTGAAACTGCAAACAAGGCAAGAATTGTTTCACTTTCCCAACTCTACGGCGCGAAAATTACTGCAGCTCTCGACCGCCAACATCCCCGTGATTTGTTTGATGTGAAACTGATGTTTGATTTCATTACTAACTTTGACCAGGTTAAAAGAGGGTTTCTCTATTGTCTATTTGGTGGCGACCGTCCTATTATCGAGTCGCTTCAACCTAACAGGGTAGATTATCAGGAAACACTTGTGAAACAATTTTCCGGAATGACTAAAATTCCGTTTTCATATAATAACTGTTTCTATTTCCTTTTTTGTTGCCGGTTCAAGTTTTTCAATATTGTTTGTATCAAGGGTAAAGTCAAAATCCATGTGAGCGATAATTTTATTCCTCCTATCCCTACAAAATTGAGCTTTAAGAGTAAGTTCACGAATATCATTTTGAATGTCCTCTCTCAAATCTTCATCATTAATATAACTGGTAATAGTATTCAGCGTTATATTTTTTTTACTGCCGGATTTATAGGAATCGGTAAGTTTAGCTATTCCAAGAATGATACTCTCCAATAGTGTTCTTTGAATGAGAAAGAAGAAAGAAGGAGCCGACTGATTCAGCAATTCAATCCTCGTTTCTTTTACAGCAAACAACTGACAATACTCATCCAATTTTAAGGACAACCAAGCAATTTGATTGGAGATAACATATAGAAAAGAGCCAAAATCATCACCTAATACATCAGTCATATAAGGTTTTGCATATATTATGGCAAATTATGTAATGTATTGAATATCGGCCTGATAAAAAGATGTTTGGTGGCGTTCTAAAATTTGGAAATATTATTGTTCGTATATTTGCGAACTGAAAAACTATTCGTATATTTGCGAACTGAAAAGAATTATAAATTCTAAGCTATAAAAGTTATCATGTCAAAAAAAGAATTCACCGAAGAGCAGATCAGACTTTCCCGTATTGCCAAGGCACTGGGCCATCCGGTAAGAATAGCCATTTTGCAGCTGTTGGCCAACGAGAATTGTTGTTATCACGGCGATATGTCTGAAATTATTCCAGTAGCCAAAAGCACTCTTTCTCAACATTTAAATGAACTGAAGGAGTCGGGGCTGATTCAGGGAGAATTTACTCCTCCCACCGTCAGGTATTGCATCAACAAAGAGAATTGGGAGAGCGTGGGAGAGTTGCTGAGAACCTTTATCGATCAGATAGCAAAGGTTAACAGTTACAGCTGATTTTTTTTTGCATTCACCCAAAAATTGGCTGAAACAGATCAATCAATCCGAAATAAAAACTAATCATTTTTCATTAAACAAACAAAAAAACAGTCCTATGAAACAAGTTCTTATGATGTTCGTGGCAGTATTATTATTTACTGCCTGTGGAAATGGTAAAGAGAATAAAGCAGATGTAAATGAAGCGACAACAGAATCTTCAGTAAACAGCTCAAAGGTAGTCTCTGTTACGAATGCTGATCCTGTGACGGTTTATGTTTATTATTTTCATGGCAAACAACGCTGCAAGACCTGCATTGCTGTTCAAAAATTCACCCAGGAGGCGGTTGAGCAGATGTATGGTGACAACCAGAAAGTACAGTTTTTAGAAATACTGACCGAAGAAGCCGCCAACAAAGAACTTGTTGAAAGGTATGGTGTAACATGGAACGCGCTGATTGTTGCTAAGGGTGACGACCATATCGACATAACACAAAACGCATTTGCCAATCCGGCTGGAGTGAAAGAGATGCTGAAAAGTGAAGTGGATCGGAGGCTTTAACAGACAAAAACAGAGCTGAATTATGATGAATCTTCTGCATAGCCTGACAGAAAGCTCCGGCTGGCCGCTTCTTACGGCGTTCCTGCTTGGGCTGATGACTGCCATCAGTCCCTGTCCGCTGGCTACCAACATTACGGCCACCGCCTATCTGAGTAAGGATATCGGTATCAAAAAAAGAGTGTTGTTCAATGGCCTTTTTTACACGCTGGGAAGGATGTTCACCTATACGGCGCTGGGCTTACTCTTCTTTTTCGGTGCCAGTCAGTTCAAAATTGCGTCTGCACTACAAGGTATCGGTGTCATCTGGCTTGGGATCGCATTGCTATTGATTGGTATCTTTATGCTCGACATTATCAAGTTAAATATACCCGGAGTGGGCAATTTAACGGAGAAGTTTAGCAATAAAAAAGGGAAGAAAACCTACTGGGATGCATTTTTACTGGGACTGCTGTTCGCTCTGGCGTTCTGTCCCTATAGCGGGATGCTCTATTTCGGGGGATTGATCCCCATGACGATTGTCTCCACATCGGGACTCATATACCCACCTGTTTTCGCTTTGGCCACAGGCCTTCCGGTGATCATTATCGCCTGGCTGCTGGCCTACAGCGTGAGTAATATCGGTACGTTCTATAAAAAGATGAACAGCTTCCAGGAATGGTTCAAGCGTGGGGTTGCGGCAGTTTTTATGGTTGTGGGTGCTTATTACATCATAATAAGCCTTTAAGAAAATTTCAGAAGGATATTATCACAAAACAATAAAATTTTAAAAAATAAAATCATGGAAATATTGGTATTGGGACCCGGTTGCAAAAAATGTGTAATGACCTGCGACACCATCAAAAAAGTTGTGGAGCAGACTGGAGCTGAAGTAACGATCCGCAAGGTGGAAGACATCATGGAGATCATGAAGTACAATGTTATAGCCACCCCGGCCGTGGTAGTTGATGGTGAGGTGAAAATTAAAGGTCATGTACCCTCAGAAAAGGAAATTAAAAAGATAATAGGCTTATAAGTCGCATATATTCTGGTGTCTAAATTACCGCATCAATGATGCGGAACGATATTGTATTGTCTAAAAAATAAAAAAATGGAATCAAAAAAGGAACTGAAATATCTGGTGTGGGTGGTGTTTATTTTCGGGGTTATCTTCTTTATGCCTATTGGCAACGAGCGTTTTATGACTGCTATCTATGCTGCGCTCGATCTTTCGAAATGGTATGCTCAGGAGCATGTAATCCTCTGTCTGCTTCCGGCTTTTTTCATTGCCGGAGTAATAGCCGTTTTTATTAATCAGGCATCAGTAATCCGTTATTTCGGGGCAAATGCTAAAAAATGGCTTTCATACTCCGTAGCATCTGTTTCGGGTGCCATCTTGGCTGTATGCTCATGTACCATACTTCCTCTCTTTACCAGTATCTACAAGCGTGGCGCAGGGCTGGGACCAGCTGTGGCTTTTCTCTACTCGGGACCGGCCATCAGCATCCTCTCCATCATTCTTACCTGGAGAATCCTCGGTACTGAGATGGGTGTTGCCCGAATGGTAGGAGCTATACTCTTCTCGGTTATTATCGGACTAGTGATGGCCTTTATCTTTCGCAAAGAGGAGAAAGCAAAGCAGGAGGAGCAGATGAACTTCGATGCTCCACCGGCAAAAAGGCCTATATCGCAGACCATGTTCCACTTCTTCACGCTTGTGCTGATTATGGTGGCTGCTAACTGGGGCGCACCTGCAACAGGAGACACATCAAGCGTTTGGTTTTATTTTTTCACCTATAAATGGCATATTACCGGATTTCTGGGGTTAATGCTGGCTTTCTCACTGATAAGGGTACTAAAAATCAAATGGCAATGGGTGTTGTTGGGAGCGGCCGCTACAGCGCTGTCAATACTTTTTGCCAGCCGGCTCATTCCCAATCCCAAAATGGTGCCACTGGTACCCATGATAGTGGGCATCGCTGCTCTTTCTGTGATAACTCTCTTCGATAGGAACGATGAGGAAAACAAAGCATGGACAATCTCGGCCTGGGGGTTTGCTAGACAAATCATGCCACTGCTAGCCATCGGTGTGGTGACCGCCGGTTTCCTGTTGGGATCGACTCACGACAATGTGGCTATCCCCGGAGTGGTACCCAACGGGTGGATCGAGTGGGCTGTAGGTGGAAACTCCTTCTTCTCCAATTTTTTCGCCAGCTTCACCGGGGCCTTTATGTATTTTGCAACGCTCACTGAAGTACCTATTGTACAGGGACTACTCTCCAGCGGTATGGGAAAGGGGCCTGCACTTGCACTGCTGCTCGCCGGTCCCTCGCTCTCATTGCCGAACATGCTGGTGATCCGCGGAGTGATGGGAACGAAAAAGACCATCGTCTACGTTTCTCTCGTTGTTGTTATGGCAACCCTCTCCGGATTGTTCTATGGTACTTTTTTTTAAACAGAAATCGTTACAAGGCGATTCTGTTATAGGGTATCACATTAAAAAAATAATCTGTTTACTGCAAAATGAAAATACTGATTTTATGTACCGGCAACAGCTGCCGCAGCCAGATGGCACATGCCTTTCTGGAGTCGTTCAATGCAGACATGGAAGTACGCTCCGCGGGCACCCATCCCGCCGCGGAGGTGCATCCTCTGGCAATAAAGGTGATGAATGAGACGGGACTCGATATCAGCAACAACCGTCCTACTCAGGTAGATACCTATATCAACGAAGCATGGGACTATGTAATCACCGTCTGCGGTGATGCCAACGAGAACTGCCCGATTTTCACCGGCAAGGTAAAGACGCGCCTACATATTGGATTCGAGGACCCGGCAAAGGTAACCGGCAGCGATGCGTTTGTGCTAAGTGAGTTTCGTCGCATCAGAGATGAGATCAAACAGCGCTTCGCTGAATTTTACATCACAGAGATATTGAAAAAAGAGTTGCCCAAATGCTCCTGTGATGGCGATTGCTAATCTCAAAAAATAATGCTCATCATGAAAAAAATAAAGGCATTAGTTTTTTTGAACGAACTCTCACCATCTGGGTGGCCGCCTGCATCATGGCGGGTATCCTGATTAGACAATATATCCCATCCGTACCTGCCACATTGCATCGGTTTGAGTACGCCAATGTCTCCATCCCGGTCGCCATCCTGATCTGGCTGATGATCTTTCCGATGATGCTGAAGGTAGATTTCAACAGCGTGAAGAACGCGGGTTGAAGGCCGAAAGGAATCCTCATTACCGGGGTGACCAACTGGCTGGGCAGTACCTGGCGGTCGCCGTAGCCATCTCGATCTTCGGACTTGAGTCGGGTGCCTCACTGGCCACCACGGTGGGAGTACTGGTGGAGGTGCCGATGATGCTGATGCTGGTACGGATTGCCAATAACACCCGTAGATATTTTCCTCAAACTCAAAATTCATGATCAATGAGTAAAACCTGGTATCCAATCATCAACAATGTTAAATGCGACGGATGTCTTTTGTGTTGGCAAATGTGTAAACACGGAGTTTATACATTGAATAACGGTCGTCCAGTTGTACTTTTTCCTGATGGTTGCGTTACAGGTTGTCACGGTTGTGAGAAGAATTGCCCGCAAAAGGCAATTACCTATTTTGGGGACACTCCCATGTTTGTCATTCCCTAAACATCCTCGATCAGGGGATGACAATTTTTTCTTAACCATATTAAAAATTAGAAACGCTGTCTGACAATGATGAACACTTTTATTGAAACTGTAAAGTATTTTTTTATTATTTCTGCAGAATTGATTCTTCTTTTCATGCTGATCAGTATGATTGTCGAATTGATCCTGATGCACATTCCGGCAGATAAGATTCAAAGCTATCTGTCAGGTAAAGGACTGAAAGGAAACTTTTTGGGTGCGCTGATTGGATCGTTGACTCCTTTTTGTGCCTGTTCAACCATCCCTATGACATTGGGTTTTATCAATGCAGGGATTCCTTTCGGATCAACCATTTCGTTCCTGATTGCTTCACCTCTGTTGAATCCTATCATCATTGGAATGTTAGGCGTAATGATAGGCGTAAAGGCAGCTGTCATTTATTTCGTGATAACATTTCTTTGTTCGGTATTCTTTGGATATTTCATGGACAAAACCAGGGGAGTAAGGTATCTTAAAAACCAATACAAAAAAGTAGTATCCTGTGGATGCGGGGATGAAGAAGAAACCGGGACAAAACCCCAGAGACGAACTTTTAAGAAAAAGATCAGTCTTGCATTTCAAGGAGCATGGGGCAGTATGAAACCCATACTCGGTTATCTGTTTATTGGAGTTGCTATTGGTGCTTTAATATACGGTTATCTGCCTGAAGATTTTGTGATGCGCATTGCAGGTGCAGATAATCCATTAGCTGTTCCTGTTGCCGCGATTATCGGTATCCCTCTGTACATCAGAGCTGAAACTGCAATACCCATTGGATTAGCATTGATGCAGAAAGGGATGAGTATAGGAGCCGTTGTGGCTCTGATCATCGGCGGTGCCGGGATGGCAATTCCTGAAATGTCGATGCTTGCCGGAATTTTCAAAAAGAGGATGGTCGCGATGATTGTTGCCGTTATTTTCGTTACCGCCGTGATATCGGGATGGGTTTTTAATTTATTCTACTGACTGTAGCGGTAGACAGGTATCTGAAAGGTGGTCTTGCAAACTTAATTGAGACAAAAAATTAAGCGACATTTTTAATTGATTCTTTGATAACTGATTTTACTTAGTCCCAAATAACCGGAAATAGAACTGACGGTATGATCAGGTTCACTATCAGGATGAAGGTGGGCGTTAGGTGTTTTTTTTAATTAAATATTTCACACTTTGCTTAAATATCTAAGTTGGTAATATAACCCTTGTTTTCTTTTTTCAATATCTTCTTGCCTAAATTAATACTCCTCATTAGGCAATTAAAACACCGTATATCGGACGGAGGATTTGCGAGATTGTGGGGGGGGATATACACTACCCCTCGTAATCTCGCAAATCCTGTGTTCTACGATGTCGCCGTAAGGCGAAGATTAAAATGCAGCAGGATGTAATTCTCCGTCCGTTCTCCCGACGTGCCAAAGGCTATGTCGGGAAAACCTCTTGTATAGAGTAAATCTTTGCTGGAATTTCGGTTACATCTATCGTTGCGTTACTATGGTCAAAAACTAATTGTTCATTTGGATTAAGAACCCGGTGATCATTTTTATTTGTGGTCACTTCCACTTTACCGCTTGTTAGCGTTGTGATGGTCTTCGTTTCCGAGGAGTATGCCTTTACATTGAATTTTGTGCCAAGTACTTTTACAGAAAGTTGTTGTGTCTCTACCGTGAAAGGTTTAACTTTATTTTCTCTTACGAAGAAATAGGCTTCTCCGTCAAGAAAAACAGTACGCTGGCCTGTCTTGAATTTCTTTGGATATCTTAAATTCGTTCCAGCATTGATCCAGACTTCGGAACTATCAGGAAGGAAGAAATGTTTTGTCTCACCATATAATGCCTGGACCTCTGTTAGTTTATTATTGTTATATGCATAATAGAGATAGCCTCCTGCAATTAAAAGTACAGGAACCAGTACTGCTGCAATCCCGACTACTTTTCTACGTATGGAATTATTTCTTTTCCGCTTGATATAGCCAATTTTTACATTCACACGTTCCAAAGCCGCATATGTGTTTGGATCAACGTTGTTTTTTAACTCGTTCCAGTATTCCAATGACGCATTTGCTTTCTCTTCACTATACTCGTCCCTCATAAGCCATCTTTGCACTCTCTCCTCGGTAGATGGAGAAAAACGTTGCGACAGAAATCGTTTAATAATGGCGGAGATTTTGGTTTTGTTTTCCATTGTCATCTTTTTTTATTCAGAAACCAAACGCGACTTTACCCCCGGATCGGGATTCCCATTTCTGATTTCTCTGATTATGCTGGTATTCTACCCCGGCTCCAATTTTTACGTTCTTTGAAGGTTCGGCAATAACGGCTCCTCCAACACTTGTCTTGGGATATAGTCCGCTTACTACTTTTACTGGATCAGTATATTTTGATGGAGAAATATACTGACCCCATAATTGAAATTGCAGTATATAAGTCAAATTATAACTTAAAACTCCCCTCACTCCATACAATATTTCACTTGTGAAAAGCGTTTTTTGTAAACTTAAAAATGCATTACCTTCAATAAATAAATTGTCAACAGGCATTAATAAGGATGAAATACCGATATTGTTGTAGTAGCCAAGTCCGGGTTGTACCAGCCCCTGGTTGAAAGGTGAAAATTGAATTCGGGAAGTTTATGTTGAGTCATTTAAAATCATTTTAACCATCAAATAATTATTAAACAACTGATCTGCATTTATACCGTGATTTAATACACGATTCTCAAATAGAAATATGAATGGATTCAATTGATTTTTAGCATCGAATGTTCCTGGCCGGAACTGCAAATTAGATTTATTGTCAATTGTTCCAACTCTGGCATTATCTATCTCGCTTTGAGAAAATGAAATAAAAGGGACTAATAGAAAAATCAGGAATAAGGACTTCTTCATCATTCAATGGCTTTTACTATATATACAAGTATATATACAAGTTAGTCATTGAATTCTCAATAGGAAGTTAAGTCTTTTTCATTTTTTATAGAAAGGCAATAAAAACAGCTTCAAAGGATTTGTGGTCACCATCCCGTAAAGCCTCCAATGTTTCTATGTCGATATTATTGTTCATTATTCAAAATAATGCTTCGTTAAAACTTCATTTATAATACTGACAGTCAACAATTTATACCAGATCCTCAAGTAGCACCATACTCTATTGATATTCAGTGAATTATAATAACTATTTAAAAAAAATACCGAAGTATTATCAAAATAGTCTGATAATATTACGACAAAAGAACTAATTTTTTTATTAGATAAAAAATTTCTTTTCAAAAAGTTCTCTTTCCCATATACATCGATATTATCAGATAACATTTCAAGTTTTTTCTTTTGTATATCGGTCAGATAATAAGAATAATTGTCGACCGGTCTTTTTATGATTGTAACTATGGTGCTCTCCGTCACTTTATCATCGAAATAAATATTCTTGACCATATATTGGGTTTTAAATGGGTCATTTACCAGAATACGTGCTTTATCGAATATTTCATACGCTTTATTTAAAGCATTTAACCACCACTCCTCATCTTTAAGTAGTTCGAATCTTCTTTGGTTGTAGAAATGGAGATTGTCATCATCAAGTAAATAATCTGCCAGGATATTTTTTGGATAGTCTTCTTTGTACTTTTTACACTCTTGTTCTATATGGTAGGGCGTGGAATGGTTTTCTTCTTTCAGCTTGTAAGAAAACAATACTCGATAATTATTAAATGTGTCATCCTCTAAGATGATATTGTATGAGTAGATAAATGTCTCATCGCGACAAATTGAATTCAGCATATTCAGCCGAACCAGGATGGCTATTGATTTATCGATTTCGTTTTCATTTTCCAGAAACTCTGTCTTGAGGTTGTTGTTCTTAAGGTGTTTCCTGTATCTTGCATCGGCAAACAGATGCCAGTTAAAATATCGATTGACAAAATTGGGACAGGGGTGGTTTTGTTGTGGTTAGTGAGTGGGGGGGGAAACTAATTTAAAAACAGATCATCTTTAGTTTTGTGGTATTTGCTTGGGTGAGATATTTGTAAAATTGAACCAAGAGTTTATTATTATTTGGATATTTTTGTCTTTTTATCATGCTTTGTTTACCCATTGTTTACCCAAAAAGAAAGACACTTACCAGGGCAAACCGGTAAGTGTCTGATTTTAAGTGAGCGGCAAACGAGATTCGAACTCGCGACCCTCAGCTTGGGAAGCTTTTAAACAGTTATTTCTGTATTTTTTCTCTATTTTCAAATAATTCATAAATACCTGTTTAACAGCATATATAATAAATTATTAACTCTTTCCTATTTCTTCTATTTGTATATTTTTGCTACTTTTGTTTGTTATTTGTTTGTTATGATTGTTTGTTATATATCGAATACAATCTAAAAATATACTGATATGAAATTCTACTATTCCAATAACGGTATAACCGTTAAACTTGTTCGAGATATAAGGAATAAAAATCCCGAAAATGAATGCCCACTACGGTGGCGTGTAACATATAAAAGAGATAGCGACTACTACTCTACAGGAAAAGTATTAGATCGTGAGGACTGGGAATTATTTGAAGCTTCAGAGGAAGCTGATTTTAATTTTAAGACTAAAGCGGCACATCTAAGAGAGCATAAAGACGACATACAAAAATATTTTGATGATATTCTTAAACCCGCAGTTAAAGAGACTGCAGACAATTTCTCTTTTGCAGCACTCGATCACAAATTAGGCAAGTCGGATATCTTAACCGTAAATGATGCGTTTACGGCCAAAATAAACACTTTAAACAACACCTTCAAGGTCGGGAATGCAACAATATACAGAACCACATTAAACGCTCTTATACGTTTTCAGTATTACAGAAAAATCAAAAGTAAAATAGCCAAACAACTATTTATTGAAGAATGTGTAAGTAAAAAGCATAAGACAAAAGGTAAGGATGTTTTAAACGTCATCGCTGATATTAAATTTGACGATATCACGGTGAAATTTTTATCTGACTGCGAAGACTTTTGGAGTGCGACCGGTATAGAATACGCTACTATCGGGATTTATATGAGAACACTTAGGGCAATAATAAACAATGGAGAAGACCCTTATTTAAGCGGAACTCGCTATCCATTTGGAGAGGGCAAGAATAAATATTCTATTCCGGAAGGTGGGAGAAAATCTATCGCTTTAGACATTGAGGACATTTGGAAAATAGAGGATTTTGAGACTGACAATCAAGGATTGATGGTTGCAAGGGATATTTTCATATTCATGTTCTATTGTAACGGACTAAATTTCGGTGATCTATGCAGGTTGCAATACAAAGACATCGACGGAGCATCCCAAGAGATTGTATTTCATCGTAAGAAAACCAGAGATACAAAAAAGAAAAAAAATCCAGAGCCTATTTGCGCTCCGCTACTACCTCCAATGGTAGAAATAATTAACCGACACGGCAATAAAGAACAGAATGGATATATCTTTCCATTTCTTAACGGCATCGAACGAGTAGATCAAAACGAAAGAAAGATAAAAGACGCTATTCAACTGGCATTAAACCCAATAAATAATTCATTAAAAGTAATAGCAGCACAATTAGGGATAGACCGGAATTTATCGACCGCCTATACCCGTAACAGCTACGTAACTCATCTTACAAGCGAAATGTATATTAGTGAGATTTTCGTTAAACAAATGGTTGGCCATAGTACTGGAAAGAATGTAACCGCCGGCTATAATAATCCATCCCCCAAAAAAAGGAGAGAGGTGAATTCTAAACTATTAAACCCAAACAAAAAATATAATACGATAAGTCTATTGTCTGTAACCGGATGATCGTTTCCCGAAATATGACAGACTGTGTCTGTTAATTTCAAAGATAAGGAAACCAATTCCTGTATAACACCGAACTGGTTGTAAAATGTGATATTTTAGGCACCTTCGCTAAATGAAAACATTATCCCAACTATTTGTTTAATGAAAATATGGTATGAGCGCGTTAGAATTTAGAAAGTGTAATTACATTTATTTTTAAGTCATTAATCGTCTAAAGTCCAATTAACTTTAGACTTATCCTTTTATAAAGATTATTATTAGGAATATATGTCGATATTCTTTGTCCATCAATAATAGCTCTATTATAACCGGCATACATATCATACCAGCCATAACCAAACCCGAGGGATAGCCTTAATCCATTATTATCTCTATTTAAATATTGAACTAAGCCCATTTCTAAAAATGTACCGGGTGAAAATCCAGTAAATTGGTATTTACCTACATTCTCGGATAGTATATCATTGTTCATCCGTTTCTCTAATGATATATACTCATATGGAATTGGTTCGAATGAAACCGACCAATTCGTGTAAACACCTGTAGATTGGAAAAGTGGTCGTGAATAAAAAGTAGAAAAAAACAGATTGAAACGTTTAATATTATCTTCATCAAAATAATAGCTGCTATTTCTTGAACTATCCGACCATCCAGCAATATCCAATGGAACGGAAAGGAACATAGTTCCAGCAGAAATTCCAAAATACTGATTGAATTGAAGGCTATAAGTCAACGAAAAATGATATGCTATGTTACTGGAATTAAAGTAAAAACCGCCATCCATACCTAAAGTTTTTTGGATTTGCGCATTCAAATAAACTGAATTAAGAAAAAACATAACCAAAACCAAAGTACAAAATATTATACGTTTCATGCCGATATTTGTATCATTATTTGTTCTTCTATTTTTGCAGAAAGAAACAATTAGTAAAATAATAGTCCCTCATACTAATTATAATTGTGAAAACATTAATTTATTAGCTAAGAGACTATTTAGTATTTTGTTTGCTATAGTTAAATTTTAATTGCTTCTTCCGTAGGGCAATACATAGGCAAATTTGAGATCGAAAGCCGGATAGAATAAACCATACGGTTCATCGAGGTTGTAGCCGTATCCTGCTCCTAACGAATAACTGAAAATCCAATGTCTTCCAATATTTCGCTGTCCTCCCCAATTCAGATTTGTTAGCAATGTATTGGTCAAATAATGTATCTCATCAGTTAATGGTTTTGATACATATTTCACTTTTAAACCGATAAAGTTTCCCGAATTGAATAATTTCGGTTCACTTTTATGGTTATAAATAAACTTGCCATTTACTCCTAAATGTACGCTCGGATTCAATAATGTCCAATGCCAATCCATCCTGAACGTAAGGGCTTCACCTTCACCGAAATCATAACTTGGCCCAAGACCAATGCTCGGTTCAATGGTTATTTTTTTCGCTATGGGTAACTCAACCGCCAGATCAAGTCCATTTATTCCCAATCCTATTCTGGATACTGTTTGCAACTCTTGTGAATACAAAGTGTTTGTAATAAAAAGGGAGCAAAATAAAAAGTATCTAAAAAGTAGTTTCTTCGTTTCCATTTATATATTCGTATTATTTTGATTATTTTACTTTTAATCCGGCGCAAGCAAATAAACACTCACGCCGGATATAAAATTTAAATATAATATTTTACTATGATTCTATTACTTGTCTTTTGTCTTTTTAAGAATCATACCTTTTACTTCACCGCCGGAATCAGTTGTTGTATATGCGTAAACAAATGCAGATTCCACATTAGGAGCTTTATTCTTGACATTTTTTGCTAAAGTTTTAAGGGCACTTCCAACCAGTCCTAAATTTGAATTGTATTCAACTTCAAATTCAACACCACTATCAAAAACTTTCACTTGGCTTGGCCCGGGTTTCCAAATTTTATTTTACTCCCCATTTGTCAGACCACTAGGTCTCGTTTTTAAGTTTAGTTCGTTGTCATTGTAAACCACTCTTTGTGCCTGGAACGGGTTCTGTCAAGGCCGACCTTCAGGTCGCTTGTCACAGCCTTGACAGGTTCCGGGGCAGGCACTACCTTTGTTTGCAATGGAAACGAATCAGGCTGCATACTCATACCAGGAAAAGGGCGTTTTTCTATCAAGGCTTTGATGCTGTCGCCGGTTGTTGTAATAGTTGATGAACCTGGTCAACCCCTTTCGCAGCATCTTGCCGTTCACGGCTGGACAAATATAGACATATTCTTGTTTGAGTGTATGCCAGAAGCGTTCTATCCAGACGTTGTCAAGTGCCCTGCCTTTCCCATCCATGCTGATGGTGATCTCTTGGCTTTCAAGATACGCTATCCATCCTGGACACGTAAATTGAGATCCCTGGTCAGAGTTTACAATCTCCGGCTTGCCATGCACGGTGATTGCTTTACGAAGTACATTCAGGCTGTTTTCGGCATCCAGCGTATTGTGAATGTCCCAGCCAACAATATACCGGCTATATACATCAATGATAGCCGTCAAGTAAAGGAATCCTTTTGCCATTGGTATGTACGTGATATCGATACACCATACATGATTCGAGTGCGTGACCTCAAGACCTCTAAGTCTGTACGGCTGAATGTATTTGGTCAACCCCAACTTACTCAGGTTCCGTTTCGGATAAATGGCCATGATGCCCATTTTACGAAGCAATCGGCGGACACGTTTTGGGCCTGTCAGGATACCCAATGCACGCAGGAAATCAACCATCCCCAAAACGCCTTTTGTAGGATGTTCCATGTATTCTTCGTCCATCAGGCGCATCAGTTCAAGGTTTGCGGGATCCTCCCCGGCAGGCTTGTAATACTGCATGCTGCGATTCAATCCGAGTAGTTCACACTGGCGTCGTTGACTCAAATCATTTCTCGGGGATACTATTTCTTTGAGGACTTCAGTATCCCCAATTGTTCTGAGGCCCTCTTGCAAAAATCCACCTCTACTTCCAGACGGCCGATTTTCTCATACAATTCTTTCTCCCGTTTGGCGGCTTCCTCGTCGGGAGCCTTGGTTGAGAATATCTCTGCTCCTCGGGATAGGAACTCCCGTTTCCAGTTGGAGATCATTTGTGGATGCACATCGAACCGCTTGGCCAGCTCGCTAAGTGTTTCCGCTTCCTTGATTGCCTCTATCGCAACCTGTGCCTTGAAAGCTGCACTGTGTTTCTTCCTTGTTTTCATCATTTTAATCATTGGTCAAATTTAATCATTTTTATTAAGCTTAACCAGTGGTATGATTTTTAGGGAGTATTATAAACATTTACATTTTCGGGCATACCTAATCCTAATTCTTGAATTTTTTCATAAGAAAAAACATCACGCATATCTATCTCTTTTCCAGCTATTATAACTTTACCTTGCTGATTTAATAGCTTTGCAATAGCCTCGTCACTTACTGGCAGGAACGCTGCATAATCTTCTTCGTATTCAGGATAATACAGATTGGGGAATTTCACCTTAAATTCTTCATATCCTCCCTCACGTTGGTAATAATCGTCTGCTTCAGTCATAGCCTGATCAAATTCTCTAAATAAAGAAATAAATTCTTCCCCGGAAGCAGAACGGGTAAAAGAGGCAGTTCCAACTTCATTATTTCTCACTTTTTCGACAGCTTCTAAAAATGCTGCTTCATTATCAAACATAAGAATTCCATCCGATTGCCTAAAAACTGTATTAGTTTCATCGGTGATCGCTACTTGTTGTTCATCCAACTCATTATTACAAGAGGATAGTAGCATGCATGTTAATGCCAGCAATGTAAAAAGAATTGTTCTCATAATTGTAATTTTTTTGTCCCCATACCGTACATATTGTATTCAAGTACTCAGGGTATGAATAAATATTTGTCAATGAACTATCTTAACAACCTTCTTTCCATATTGCGCACTATAAAAATCTGTTGATTAATTCATTTTTTTGCTTTACTGATGCAAAATTATACCCTTGTTTTTCCATTTACTATACACAAAAGTGTGTTTTTGGCATACACTATCGAAATACACACTTTTGTGTGTTTTTTCCTTTGGGCAAAAAACATTTGGTTTTACGGAATATTTTTCAATTCTGATCCAAAAAAGCCGTCGTAATGACACTTGGTTGTTCCTTACAATTGTATTTCAAGCAACTACACTGGCTTGATTGATACCGTAGAAAGATTGGTTCTCACGAAAAAAACCGACAAGGTCATCATATGTGGAATAAACGGGGATCGTTTCCGAACCGAGGTATTCGATCCCATTGCCAAGGCTATGCACCCGAATACCCATTAGTTTCATTGTTCGCAGCAGTTTGCTATCACATTCTGCAAACACAATCCCTTTCTTTCTGTTGCAAATCGGGTACATGGCATAGAGCAACAGCGATTTGAACAGTAACAATCCATGACGGCCGATATCGGTATTGACTGCCAATCGTCCTATATGCCAAATTGCAGAACAACTATCATCGGGTGAAATATCGTTTAGGCATTGAATGCCGAATAAAGACTGTATGGGCAGTGTTTCTCTCCCATCCCACAGCATCAGGCGGATGGCTCCTATAATGTTATTCTCACTATTTTTTGCTACAAATATCCGTGAATGGTTAAAATAACGCACTTCTTCCCGATATACTGCTTCGACTTCTGCATCGAAATGAATATTGGGCCGGCTATTGGAATGATGCTTGTAGTTTTCCCGCACCACAAATCCGGCAAGTTCATGCAAACTATCCTCCGACAATTGCCAGATGGTATATTTGTCGTAAAATGTAATGAATTTATCCATTATTTAGATTTATTTTTTTATATTTACGGACACAAAAGTACAGTTGTCGGGGCAAAAGGGAATGACACAAAAGTGTGTTTCTTAAGTTCCGGATGTAAGATCCGTCTGTTTTTATTAAAAGGAGTGTTGTATGGCTAAAAAAGAGGATTTTTTCATTCAGGAGAATGAAATTCTTTTTGTCCCTGATGAGGACTATGCACCCATGGAAAGGTATATTCAGTTTTTGGATGCGTTCTCACGAACTACTTATGTAAGTATTTACGTCATTGACTATTTCAGGAAAAACTTCCTGTATGTGTCTGAAAACCCTTTATTCCTTTGTGGTATGCCTGCCGGAAAGGTCAGGGATATGGGATACGATTTTTATCTTGAACGTGTGACGGATGCAGACCTGCCACTTCTACTGGAAATCAACCGGGCAGGTTTTTTGTTCTCGGAGTCTGTTCCGCCTGTGAACCGGCTGGAATATACGCTTGGTTACGATTTCCATATGAAACAACCGTCAGGCAAGGCTATGCTTGTCCACCATGAAATCACACCGCTACATTTGACAAGGGACGGCAGGATATGGTTGGCGTTATGCTCGGTATCCCTCTCCTCACAGACGAAAGCCGGTAATATCGAGATTTCCCGTCAGGGTTGTAATTCGCGCTGGAGGTATCATCCGGAAAATAAAAAATGGGTCAAATATGCGGGTGTAGAACTGAAGGATTATGAAAAAGAGGTGCTCCGGTTATCCGCACAAGGCTGCACGATGAACGAAATTTCTGAACAGATCCATAAGTCGGTCGATACCATCAAGGGGTATAAACGGTTACTGTTTGAGAAATTAAACGTGGGTAACATAACCGAAGCCCTTGGTTTTGCCATTCACCACAGGCTGATATAGTATAATTCAAAGTGGAGCTCGAAGCTTTACAATACCTTTACTTGTCTCCCCTGTTTAATTCCTGTCATCTATAATGGATGACAGATAAAATTTTGGATAGCGTTTTGTCTTTTGCCCCGTGGCAATGCAAAACAACAGGTTGGTGCACAATCCGGCGGCTATCCACGAAGCGATAGGAAGTTGCGGTGGCGGAAGTATACTTTTTTCATTTTTGTATTGGGTGATGATTTTTTCAATCCACGGCTTGGGTTGTACCCAGAGTTTAAAGTAATTCACAATGCGCTCTATAAGCTGTACTTCAAAGTTCTCCCATTTATCGGTAAAGTCTTTCAGTTGCGGGCCTGTAGGCTCCACCACAAATGCCAATCCGCCCCAACCGAGATTATAGGGGTGTATGACCGGGACATTATACTTCTGGCACCATTCATCAAAAACAAACGGGATATCCGACTGGAAATCCAATGCGTTTATGGCAACATCTTGTTCTTTAACCAGTTCTTCCACATTGCCGGCATCGATGAATGTATTTATTGCCGTAATGTCAGCATTTGGATTGATACTCAATAAATGCTCTTTCAAAGCTTCGGCTTTGGGTTTACCTATATCCTGCATCCGGTAATTCTGGCGGTTGAGGTTTGATTCTTCCACCACGTCGCCATCCACGATGGTAATGGTTTCAAATCCGAACCGCAATGCGCACTCGGCTATAATACTGCCGATACCTGCACCACCCAGCAGGATGCGGAAATGCTTGAGGAGTTGCTGTTCTTCCGGGCGGACATAAATTCGGTTCCTACTGTATCTTTCTTCCATATTGTCTTATTTTTGCAACAAAGGTCGTGAAGAAAAATAGTGTACACAACACACAAAAGTGTGTTTTTTGATCGCTGTGAAATTTATTTTTTGTGTTTGAAATTTTCCACATCCTGTCTCAACTGCTCTGCTTCCAGTTCTTTCAGCCTTGCCCTTTCCAACCTTCTGGTTTTTTCGATAACTGCTTTTTCGTGCTGTTTCACCAGTTTACGGATCATTCTCACGCTATCCCTCCGGTTCTCGAAAATACTGTCGAGATCGTTTACACCTGCAGGGGTGATTTCTCCCTGCATCTGGACGTAACGGTACTTTAAATCGTTGTCCTTGCAGGTAGTGATTTCTTTCTGCTGGTAGAATACGATGAAAAATAAAATTAGGCACATGATACATAACCCGATCATCCCGTAAAATACCTTACTGGAAGCGATACTGAAAATATGGTGGTATTCAGTCCTAACCGGTTTGCGGATTTCTCTGATGGCTTCATCCAGTTTACCGGATAACTCGTCGATGGCCGACAAGCCGAGTATTTCGGGTTGGGTGGGAGCGCTATTACTGTTCCCTGCCTTTACAATCTCCCTGATTTCCTCGAAAAGCGTGTATATCTCGTTTACGTCTTTATTCTTCATTTCTTTAATGTGTTATTGTGTTATTACCTTGATATTTTATTGCACCCTTGCATTTATGCATTGAAGTACTATTTAATGAGATCATGATGCCATGACTTATTGAGATATTGACTGCATTATGTAGACTACATCTGCCGGCCGTACCTGCGTTTCTTCTTTTTTTTCGGTTGCTGGTACAGGTATGCCTGATCGTCATCATGCCCGCTTGCAGGCCGGATGTCGAACAGTCCTCCCAATCCCGATACTATGGATTCTGTACTGTTGTGTACCGTTGCCGATATCGATTGTGCCTGATCCTGCCGCATGGACTGTCGGACGTTCTGTTTTAATTGGTAGTCGATTTTCGAGTAACTGAACATCCTGTCCACTTTCGAGCCGTTGAACGTGTACCCTCCCTTTCTGAATTTTACTCCCTCCACGGTGGTGGTATTGCCTTTGGTCTTGAATTCCGTCCTGATTCCTGATCTTTCAAGTTCTCTTATCAATTGTTTCCAGTCCCTGCACCTCGGGACGGAAGTTTTAAGGGCTTCGTATATCTCGTATCTGGTCTTGTCCGGCTCACGCAGGCGGTGTTGCTTCACATTCTCCTTGCCCGTGGAATAGTATAATCCGTACTTGTGCGTCAATTCCTTGCAGATCTTCTCGCTCCGGTAACGGTCGTTACTGTCGGATATGGTCTTGCCGTTATTGTCAACCCGATTAAAGACAAGATGGATGTGCGGGTGTTCCTTGTCGAAATGCCTGGCAATGATATATTGCGTGCCGGTGATTCCCATGCGCTGCATATAATCGTGTGCGATCTTCACCATCATTTGGTTAGTTATCTTGTCCTTATCCTGTGCTGAAAAATCGAGGGATATATGTCCGACCGGTTTCGATACCCTGCCGTTCATGCCTGCCTGCGTTACAAAGCCGTCGATGACGGTATTCAGGTTTTTCAGGCGTAACCCGTCCGCTGCGAGTATCTGCATATCTTTCCTTTCATCGATGACGTATTTCACCACACCTTTAAAAGAACTTCCCTGTGTGATCTTAGCCATCATTGCGTAAAGCTTCTATCAGGTCGTCGATCTTGACTGCCAGACGGAGGTATTCTCCCCTTGCATTGGCGTACCCCTCGGCATTCGCTCTCCTCGCGATCTGGTTCAGGTTATTTCCCATCCCTGACAGTTTGCGGATATGGTCGTTCATTTCGGGTGTCATCCGTGGACGGATCATGCTCCCAGATATGGACTGCCGGATAAATTCACTCGTGCTGATCCCCGCACTGTTTGCCTTTGTCCTTAGCGAGAAATACTCCCTCGTGTCGAGTTTCACGCTGACGGTGTACCTGCGTTTCTCTCCCAGTTTCTTGGCGGGTCTCCCTCCCCTTTTTATCGTGTTCATACTTTAGTTTTCAATGTCATTTTTCATTATGATTTCATTCCAGACCATCGGGATTTCTTCTCCCTTTTCGGGGAGCAAGCGGGTTTTGGTACTACCAAAACATAAACTTGCTACTCCCGGAAACATAAGGTATCCCATTTTTTGCCGCATTAAATTCCTAATCCCCTTTTTGGTTTTTGGACTGGCTGCTTAGGGGATCGGCTGTGTTTCAAATGTGCCCCTGCGCACAAGTATTCATTCAAGTCCTTGTACCCCGAATAATGGTGCGAGGAATTCCGCACACGGCAACCCAGTTCCTTTTGCAGTTTCCTGAAAACGGTCATCCCTGCCTTGTCATTGTCAAAGAAACAATGTATCTGTTGGTAGTCCGCTAATAGCGGTAATGCTTTCTGCTGGTTTGCCGTCGAGTTGAGAATGATACTGTCATGCCGGTTCGAACTTGGATATTCGGGATTGAGCTGCTTGCGTATGGTAAGTAGGGAAAGGTAGTCCATAAATCCCTCGAAAACGAAACAGCTTTCCTTTCCGCTTTCCTGCCGGATACGGGTGATATCCTTGGGGGCGATGCATCCCTTGAATGCCGGGTTGCGTAGTTCATAGCCTCCGGCATCGTTGGCAAAGCCGATGGCATAGTAGATGTTTCCTGCTGCGCTGTAGTGTATCTCCCTGCATTGTTCCAGTGCGATATCCGCATTGATCTTCCGGATTTGCAGGTACTCCAACAGCCGGGGATGTTCCAGCGGTTTATCTTCCATCAGGGTGATCCCGCTGTTCCTTTCAGGATTCCGGTGAAAGGAAAGGGATAGTTGTTCCTCCACGGGTATGAACGGCTGTTCCCTTAGATGTTCGATGGCGTCATTAAAAGTGTATCCGTCCATCTTCATCACCAGGTCGATGATGCTCCCTCCCTCATCGCTTCCGAAGTCGTACCATAGATTTTTGGCATAATCGACTTTGAGGCTCGGTGTACTCTCATCCCTGAATGGGCTCCTGTACATTCCATAACCGGAATATTCCTTTGCGGGGTTAAATCCTCGACTTTTCAGGTAATCCCTTATTTGTATGTTTTTTATATTGTCCGTATTCATATTTCTATTTTTTCTGTTGTTTTGTTGTTTTTTAATCAATACCTATTGTATCACAATAAATTACAACACCAACATATCCACAACAAATATCATTTCCGTTGCCGGTTGTTCCCGACAATCCCTATTTTGTGGTACGGTTGTTGTGCTATTGTTGTCATTTTGTTTTCATTGATTATTAATCAATTAACGATGAAAGGAAAACATTACAACAAGATTTTATCGATCACGCTTTTCCCTACCTCCAGATACCGTCCTTTTCTATCCAGTGAACTTATCTCCCCGCTAAGGCCGATACTATAAAATGTATAGTCACTGTTATGATCCGAACGAAGCTTCCAGTTATCCTTTAGAATGTTCCGGATTTGAGGAAGGTCTGCCTTCAATCCTGCATTCCGTACGACATCAAGGAGATCTTTCGGACAACAATAGATTCTGGTCAGGTTGAGCCGCTCCATGACCTCTGCACAATAGGCGGCCATTTCAATCTCGACCTTGCTCGAATTGTATTTCTTTATCTTATTCAGGGCAGGGGTTTCAAGCAACGAGGGCTTGAACCACATGCGGGATTCGTTTTGGGTGGATAGCTTTCGGTTCTTCAGAAAATGAAGGAAAAAGGGTATTTCCCTCGTCATCAACTCTTTCAGGGAAGTTATATCCTTTTCGACCGGTTTGACTTTACGAACCCAGAAACGGATTTCTTCCCTCGGGATGATAATCGGGTTCTTTTCATTATTGGAACAGAGTACGAACTTGGCAAAGAACTCGATCTCACGACGGTCTTTCCCCTTGGCTTCAATCTTGTAATCTCCGGCTGTTGACAGGTTCTTTATCTTCTCGGTATCCTCCATCCTGTTCAACAGCAACTCATCAACAAGGATCAACAGCCGGTTTGCCCAGTCGGCATTGAACTGGCTTTTAAAATCCTCGTTCGTGTTGAATGTGGCATTCTTCCCGAATAATGCTTTCAGGAATTTCAGGAACGTTGTCTTGCCTGTTTCCCTTTCATTGGAAACGAGTAAGAGGATGGGCAGCATTTGTGTCGGACGGACATACAATAGTTGGATATAGTCAAATCCCAACTCTATCTGTTCCTCGAAAATGTGTTCCAGAAATAGCCGAATATAAGGAAAATCATCCTCGCATGGTGTATGGCCAATAGGTTCGTATTGGTTGAGGAAAGTTCCATATACCTGCCGGTAGTCTATATGACTGGGTATGATGCAAAAGCCGTCGTATTTCCCGATTTCGGGGAGACTGTTTTTCCCGTAATCCTGCCGTAGTGCTTCATAGCTCCAGACAATCTTCTCCTCGATAAAATCGCCACTGATCAGTGGTCGCCTTACATTCTTGTACAGGGTTGTCCCGACACGGATATATTCTCTTTTATTTCCCATGACCTCATTTCATTTTCCTGCGTGCGCTACGGGCAACGGTTCGGGTGATTTCACTATAGTCATGTCGGTTTCGTGTCTGGCTTGCAGCCCATTTCAGTACCTCTTTCCGTGAAAAGACAAGTTTGCCGTTATACATCCGGTGCGGGATATCTCCTGCGGAAGTGAGCTTGTACATCTTCCCTCTGGATGTGGGATAACCGTTTTCTTTCAGGAAGGCGAGTATCTCCACAAGGTTGGCGGCATCCGTATCGTTCTTTTGTTCTGCCGGTGCCGGTAGCAACCCGTGTACCGCCTCCTTTACCAGCGCTTTCAATTCGTCGGGTGTTGTGATAATAATTTTCTCCATTACGTTTTCTTTTAAATTATAAATAGAAATCCATCGCACAAAGTAAAGTCGTATATTACTGAAAATCAAATCACAAAATCGGTTTACAAATGTCTTTATTCGAAGTAACTCGATGCCATTCATAGACAAATGTAAAGTAATAATAAGGATTAAACTTTACCTTTTAACAACTATATAAGTCAATCCGGAGACAGTCGAAGCCACTCGATGCCAAACGTAAAGTGGTAATTATTTTCGGTTAAATAAATATAAATAGAAAGGGGGAGTATCTGGAAATGAGAGGTGGCAACAGTTATAAGATACTGTATAACTATAATTTATCTACCAACTTTTTCAATCCCTGCAATATGGATCGGGTAGTAAAGATATGCGGATAATACTGAATGCTGCTGAACTTGTCACTTGCAGTTTCAGGGATTTCTGCCTTGATAATCTCCGCATCGATCCACTTATCAACGGTCGGACGGGAAATGCATAATATATCGCTCATTTCACGCTTGCTCAACTCGACCGGTTCGGTGATACCGTTTCGGGAAATATATCGTTCAAGTGATACAAGGGCTCTTTTAAGGTTTTCAGGCTGTGCGGTATATGACTGCTTACGTTGCTTCAGGGTTATAACTGCGTTTTCAATATCAAGACCATCAAGTTCAGGGTTGGATTTAAGTTCCAGCCTTACATCTTCAAATCCTCTCAGATCGGAAAGGGGAAAGGTATATTTGCGGGGACGTGCCATAATCCATGATTTTGAATAGCAAACATACTATTTATTATTCGATTTCAGTAGATAACGTTGTTTTTCTTTTCATTGTTTTTCTGGGCGCATGTTTGTTATTTGTTTGTTATAAGAAAAAAGCACCTACCGGAATAAACCGATAAGTGCTTGATGATGAACGAGCGGCAAACGAGACTCGAACTCGCGACCCTCAGCTTGGGAAGCTAATGCTCTACCGACTGAGCTATTGCCGCATTGTGAATGCAAAATTAAAACTTTTTTCCATTCAATGTGCCATCAAAGATCATTTTTTATTGTTTTTCTCATAATATAGGGAAAAATTATTTACCTTTGCGGCGTCTATGAAGATAGATAAAAATCATCGGGATGTAGCACAGTTGGCTAGCGCGCCACGTTCGGGACGTGGAGGTCGGGTGTTCGAGTCACCTCATCCCGACTTACATAATAAAGACGGAAGTTTCAGGCTTTCGTCTTTTTTTCTTTTACGGATACTTCTGCTACTACAATACTTCGGTAAGTATTTATTTAGGCACCAGACAATCAGCGGTAAAGGCTATCTGGCTTCGGAGAAAAATATTCAGCATATAATTAATGAAAAACATGTTTTGTCGAACTTTTTTCCATACTGTTATTATTATTGAATATTTTTCAGTTCAACATAGCATACATGGCAGCAGGCATCCTTCATACCGGTTCTCCGATTAAATTGTTTTGCATGATAACCGATACAAAAATCTCCTACTCTTTTGCACTTCCCTTCATAATAGGGATCTCGCGTTTTACACCCTGGCTCAACGAAATCATGGTCTCTGTTGCCACCACGCCGGGAATCTCCTGAATACGGTTATTCAGTAAATCCATCAGATGTTCGTTATCGCGGGCATAGAGCTTTACAAGCAGGGTATATGGCCCCGTGGTGAAATGACACTCCGTAACCTCGGGAATCTTGTCAAACTCGGGGATAACGTTTTTGTACATAGAGCCTTTTTCCAGTTTCACCCCGATATATGCACTCGATGCATATCCAAGCACTTTAGGGTTTACATGATATCCCGACCCGGTGATGACGCCGTTTTCTATCATTCGCTGAACCCGCTGATGTATTGCTGCACGCGAGACCCCGCATTGTTCAGCTACATCTCTGAATGGAATTCGGGCGTTTTGTGAAATAATCTCCAGTATTTGTCTGTCTAGCTTGTCAATTTTTTCCATAGTAAATTTAATCTACATTATATCGTCAAAAGTAATAAATTTCTATGAGTTTTTGACAAAATGGAAAGACAATTTTAAAAAAACGCTCATTTTATACGGATTTCTGAAGAAAAAGCATTAATGCTATCGTTTTGCCAAATAATTTAGATAATGCTCAGCTATCACTATATCGAAAGGAGTGGTAATTTTTATATTGGACTCTTCCCCATCAGTCAGCATAATTTTCAGTCCATATTTTTCGGCTACGGATGCATCGTCGGTAAAGGCTGGGTCAAAACTAGTTTCGTATGCTTTTTTCAACACTTGTGCCGGGAACACCTGAGGAGTTTGCACTATTTTGAGCAGCTTCCGGTCGAAGATACGGCTTCCTTTTTCTGAAAGTACACGAACACTGTTCACCTCATCCACTACGGGAACAACCCCGCAACTGTATCGGCAGGACGCATCGAAACAACGTCTGATTAGTCCAGGCGTTATAAAAGGGCGGGCTGCATCATGCACACCTACAGTCTCATCCTCCGAAATAAATTTTAATCCTTTTTTTACTGAGTGAAACCTTGTATCCCCACCAGTGGTTAAGATATGAGGCACTATAAACTGATACTTGTTACAAAGCTCTTTCCATAGAGCTTGGAATCCATCTGGAAGAACAACCACAATACGCATCTTGTCGCTGTAATCATGAAAAGCCTGTATGGAATGCATCAAAACCGGTTTTCCTCCTATCAAAATGAACTGTTTAGGCAGCTCTCCACCGGCACGAATCCCCTTTCCGCCGGCTACAATGATCACACTATACTTCTTTTCAGGGGTCATTCGATATCATCCAATATTTTTTGCAGTTCCTTATCTGTCCTGGTCAGCTTTTCCTTACAAAAAGCAATCAGTTCCGACGCCCTTTTCACCTTATCGGTGAGGGCATCCACATCCAACTCTCCCGATTCAATGGCCAAGACAATTGTCTCGAGTTCTTTTTTGGCCTGAGTATAAGTCAATTTCTCCATTTAACTATTTATGTTTTTCTTAACAACACTTCGGTACCTCTTGTTGCGGACTACCGTTATCAGTTGATTTACTGAAGACATAAGCTCAATGCATGTCACTCATAGTCAATTATTTATGCAGCGTTGAGTATCTATTTACCGAACTATTACTGAAATTACTATTTCTATAAACGGTTTCGCTTTACATTTTCATTGTACACCTCCAATTTGGAGACTAACGATGTAGAAAATCCATCTTTAAAACGGGTTTCAATTATATCGTCTACAGCAATATCACGCATAGATGTAACAATTTTCCCATTCTTCACGGTAAGTGTATATCCCCGTTTAAGCACATTTTCCGGAGACACAGCCCGGACAAAATGCTCCCTTGTATCAACAAAATGATACTGGGCCTGCAGCAATTGCCGAAGAGAATGCTTCATCGTTGCCGACATCTGCATCACTCTTGAAACTTCTTTTTGCAACATAAGGACTGATTTATGTACCACATCTTTAGAAAGCGAGAACAGGTCTGATCTCTCTTTTACCATCACCGATTCGCTGACGGTTATCATCCTTTTTTCCATATCAATAAGATGTGTTGCCGTTTTTGAAAGGTGTCCAATGAAAAACTCGGCAACGGCAGTAGGTGTTTTTGCACGAGTATGAGCAACAACATCAAGCACTGTGACATCTCTTTCGTGTCCTATACCACTTACTACAGGAAGAGGGAACTGGGCAACGTTTGTAGCCAACAGATAAGAGTCGAAACAACTCAGATCGGAGGCAGCTCCACCACCCCTTATTATTGCGACGGCATCGAACAGATTTCTGTACTTAAACACTCTCTCCAGAGCAGCAATAATAGAAGCCTCACTCCTCTCTCCCTGCATGATTGCAGGAAACAGTTTAGTGTAAAACGCAAATCCTCCCTGATTTTTCAAGAGTTGGTCCCTGAAATCTTCGTAACCGGCAGCAGTAGGTGAAGAGATTACAGCTATCCGGTTTGAAAGTTCAGCCATCGTTAGCTCCTTGTTAAGAGTTAAAACCCCCTCCTCTTTTAGTTTATTAAGTACAAGCCGCCGGTTACGTGCTATCTCCCCCACTGTGAACGAAGGGTCAATATCAACAACCGACAGTGAGTATCCGTAAAGTTCGTGAAACTCAACCGACACCCTTGCCAGTACATTCAGCCCCGATGTGAACTGCTGACCCGTTTCTTTTTCAAAATATAGTGACAACATCTGGAACACATTCGACCAAATCACTCCTCGTGCTTTTGCTATGATAGATTGCGTTGTTGCATCTTTTTCCACAAACTCCAGATAGCAGTGCCCGTTTTGGTTACGGCGCACATCGCTAGTCTCTGCCCTTACCCAATAGCTATCCGGCAGTTGATTTCTAATAGCATACTTTACCCGGCGATTGAGTTCAGATAACGAGAAAGAAGATTCTATCATAGCTGAAGCTTTATTTTATATGTACGTTTCGCAAACGGCTCATCAACAACAAAATAGAGAGCCCGATTATTATCTCTTATATCTTTTGAGAGTGGAACAAAAGCAGTATTACTCTCATTGAAAGAATATCCGGAAATAAATTTTCCAGATTCATCCAGCAACCGAAAGGAATAGTCGTCTAAAGAAAAGGCTGGATCAAGAAGTGTAACCCAATAGTTCCCCGTACTGTCAGGTTGAATGCTCCATCCATTTTTTTCTACCTTTCCTGGTTGCATTTCCAAAGTCTTCAACACCTCTGACATCCCTTTCCTGAAATCCGGAATTCCCTGTCCGTAAACAGAATCGGGAGAAAGATATCTGTCTGAAGATTTTTTAACAATATCTATCAGTTCGGTACGGTGCAATTCAGGGTTTACCGACCACAGCGAAGCTATCAGCCCCGCCAGAAAAGGAGAAGAGAGAGATGTTCCATTAGTCCTTCCGAAGGAACCATCATGTCCCACAGTAACAGTACCTTTTCCCACAGAGACAAGGTCAGGTTTTATGCGCCCATCCTCCATGAACCCGCGCGAACTGAACGAAGCAATAATGCTATCTGTCCCCACGGCTCCCACTGCAAGTACATTTCTTGCATCTCCAGGGGGTGTGGATTTTTGCCAGGGCTTGTTACCTTCGTTCCCCGCACTTACCACAAGAACCATCCCCTTATCGAAAGCCATTGCGGCTGCCTGAGACATCAAAGAAACGCCCCCCGTAAGATCAGCATGTGTATAGTCCAACCCGCTATCATCGAACTGATAATAGCCCAGTGATGTATTGATAACATCCAACCCCAGGCTGTCTGCAAACTCAATGGCACGCACCCAATAATCCTCCTCCACGGGAAATTCACTGGAGACATCTTCAGAGCACAGAAGCCAGTATGAAGCATCTGGCGCCGATCCCATCATCACTCCAGGCTTATTAAGTGCCATAGCTGAAACCACCTTAGTGCCATGATCGCTTGATGAAAATATGTCGCCTCCCGGCACAAAGCTCATAAATCCATTCAAATTAACTGTCTCAAAACATGGGATTACATCGAAATTGGTAAATCCTGCATCAATAACGCCAACCATTATACCCTTTCCCCTGAATCCTGCACAAGCAAGTGTTTGAGCATTATGCAGGGTGAACTGAGGTTCAGTCAGCCCGAGAAATGAATCAGATGACTTCTCCTCCTCGCAGTGAACCTCCTTTAAACGGGGGCGGGCAGCATTAAGTTTATAATTATTACAGGTTCCCCTCCAGACATATTTCACGGAATCGACAAACGGGAGTGAGCTTATATCATTAATTCTGGCACTGTCATCTGTTTGTACAATTAGCGTTCTAAACCATTTGCTGTATGAAACAACCTCCCCGCCCGCTTTTTCCATCAATGAAAAATATTCACGGGAGATTGGAAAATCGGTTTCATCGATCTTTACATTCTCTTTTTTCTTCCTTTCAACTGCCCTTTCAGAAAGGAACTTCAAAGGATCATCAGCAGAGAACTCTATTTTCCCTTTATCTTTAAGGTAAATTCGAAACTTATAAAACTGGGGACCGGAAAGTATCCCGCCAAAAGATGAAAAAGAGAAAAGAAGCAGAAACAGTATGTAATAATATCTCATCGGTCAATACTTTTGGAAAATTCACCTCTTATTATCTTTTGCTTTCTCTTCAAAACAAAAAAGAGGGACAGCAAAAGGAGCAGTGAATTAGCATTAAACCTTATTTCAATTTTTCTAAAATAGAAACAAGATAATCATATGATTTGCCTACTGTATCAATCTCTATTGCCTCGGCAGGAGAATGTGCTCCGTAAATGGTGGGCCCGAAAGAAACAATATCAAGTTTTTGCTCTACCTTCGATTGTATAATACCACACTCAAGTCCTGCATGAATAACAACCACCTTTGGCCTTTTTTCGTACTTTTCATAATAAATCTTCTCCATCGTATTCAGCAGATCAGAGTTGGCATTAGGCTGCCAGCCCGGGTAATCGCCATCGAATTCCACTTTTGCCCCAGCCAGGCTGAATAGGCTCTCGACCGACGAGCAGACCCAATCCTTACGGCTTTCGGAAGAACTTCTCACCAGCAGTTTAACCTCAATTTTATCTTCCACAGATTCAACCAACGCAAGGTTCAACGAACTCTCCACCACTCCTGGGAAATCGGCCAGATAGCTTATTACACCATTGGGACAACCCTCAACAGCATTTATAAGGTCGTCCTGAACTTCTTCAGGAATCAGCGTAGCAGGGATTTCCGTTTTTTCGGCCTTGAATGAGATACCCTCTTCAATACCGGCAAAATCTTCCCGGAACAACACTTCATATTCAGCAACAAGATCTTCGAGATCTTCAGCCAGCTGCCCGGGGATAGTCAGCACTACAAACGACTCCCTTGGTATGGCGTTTCGCAGCGAGCCACCATGTATGCTAGCAATCCGCGCTTCATAATTACTCACCACATCTTTTAGAAAACGGTTCATCAGTTTGTTGGCATTGGCCCGTCCAATATGTATCTGCACACCAGAATGCCCTCCTTTTAAACCCTTAAGGCTTACTTTATAAGCCACATCGCCTTTCTCAACTGATGTGTCGGGCTGAAACCTGAAAGAGACATTCACATCCCTTCCACCAGCACAGCCTATGCAAAGTTCACCCTCCTCCTCTGTATCAAGGTTGAGCATCACGGAACCTTTCAGAAATCCTTTTTTCAGGCCGTTAGCCCCATCCATACCCACCTCTTCATCAACTGTAAAAAGGGCCTCTATAGCCGGATGACATATTGTCTGGTCCTCAAGCACTGACATAATCATTGCACATCCAACACCATTGTCGGCACCCAATGTGGTAGAGCGTGCTTTTACCCATTCTCCATCGATATATGCCTCAATAGGATCTGATGTAAAATCATGTTCTATATCAGAGTTTTTCTGAGGAACCATATCAAGATGAGACTGTAATATTACTGTTTCGGCACTTTCATATCCCTTTGATGCAGGCTTTTTTATTACTACATTGCCAACTTTATCCTGTTTTGTTTCCAGGTTCAAAGAGTTACCGAAATCTTTTATAAACTGTGTTACCTCTTTCATTCTGCCTGTTGGCCTTGGTATTCGGGTAAGTGAATAAAAATGCTTCCAAACACTATGCGGTTTTAAACTTAGAATTTCTGATGTTGTCATATTTTTATTTTTTTAGATTGGTCATTTGGGTTTCAATTTCCTTGTGTTCTCTTTTTACATATGGTAATGCAAACACTCCTACGAGCCCGTAAAGTATCTGCCATACCGACTGAATTGTAAATACTGCTCCTGCAAATGCAAGTGCCTCATTTTCGGCAACTCCTAATATTAAAAGCGAAGATATAACCATGAAGTGCCATGGCCCTATTCCGCCCTGAATTGGTACGGAAATACCGATATTTGTCATCGCGAACACAATCAGCCCGGCCAAAGGGCCCAGTCCCCTTGTAAAATCGAACGCAAAAAAGCAAATGTAAAAATACAAATAAAAACATAACCATAGAAGGATTGTGTAAATTATTATACGCCTTTTCTCCTTCATCCGCGATATCAGCAACCAGTCATATTTGAGTGTATCAATAAAATTTTTCACCTTCATCATTATGGGTGACTTCCTGAAGGCCGTACCAAACAATATGACAATCAACAAGATTATCACCAAAACAACATAAATCCATTCAGAAGTGATTATATGCCTCATACTTTCTTCAAACTGAGGGTTGTCATTGAAATAGGAGACAAAAAAGTCGATATACAGCACCACGCTGATAAACACAACAGTCAATCCCGAAATCACATCAACCATCTTATCCACTAAAAAAGTCTCCAGTGTTTTGGTGAAGGGAATCTTATCATATTTGCTTACCACACCACATCGCCATATATCACCGGCACGCGGTAATACAAAGTTCACTGCATAATTTCCAAGCGTAGCATAAATAACACTGGATCTTGGCGGATGATACCCCAGCGAGTTTAAAAACAGCTCCCATCTCAACCCTCTGAGGGTATTCCCTATAAGCCCGAAAATAAGTGATAAACCAATAATTCCCAGATTAGCTGATTTAACTATCTGCCACAGTTCCCCCATATCGGTATTCCGATACATTGCCCAGATTATTACAAGGCCGAGCAGCAAAGAGATTACAGTCTTAAGTAAACTCTTTACAGATTCTGAATTTATTTTCACCGATAAAACGATTATTATCTTATACAACCGGGTACCTTCTTTTAATAAAGAGATACCCAAACACGTAACATCTATAATTGTATCCTCTTTTTTAAGAATACGTTTGTCTGATTTTACACAATAAAATGTTAACTTTGCGGCCGTAAAGATAAGGAATAATCGTCATATTGCAATGTTTCCGGTAAGAGCAAAAAAAAACCTGGGGCAGCATTTTCTCAAAGATGAGGAGATAGCTTGCCGCATTGCGGCAACACTCGATGACTTCCCATCTCTTCCTGTTTTGGAGGTGGGTCCCGGTACAGGTATGCTCACACGGTTTCTGCTTCAAAACAATAGGGACCTCACCGTGGCAGAGATAGACCGTGAATCCATTGCATATCTGAACGAGCATTTCCCGGAGCTGCATGGAAAAATTCTACAGCAGGATTTCCTCCGGATGAATTTCAACGAATACTACGATGGGAGCTTCTGCATTATCGGCAATTACCCTTACAATATCTCATCGCAAATATTTTTCAAAGTGCTTGACAACAAAGATTTCATTCCCTGTTGCTCAGGTATGATACAAAAGGAGGTTGCAGAACGCATGATCGCATCGCCCGGAAGCAAGACATACGGCATTTTGAGTGTTTTGCTTCAGACATGGTACGATATTGAGTACCTATTCACGGTAGGCGAGCAATCGTTTATTCCTCCGCCAAAGGTCAAATCGGCGGTTGTAAGGCTTACACGAAACAAGCGACAACAGCTCAACTGCAATGAAAAATTATTCAAAACAGTAGTAAAGACAAGCTTTAACCAGCGACGGAAGATGCTTCGTAACTCCATTAGGCCACTACTAACAGAAGAGAGTACATTGCCATCAGACCCAATGCTTACAAAGCGCCCCGAACAACTGTCCATTGAACAATTCGAGCAACTAACCAATCTGCTTGAGCCTTTGGCCGGGCTACCTCGAACAGAGAAGAAATAAATTATTCGATTCACGATTAAAAAAAAGACATCATGGCGGAAGTAAAATTGTTTTATCATAAAGACGGCATCGTGAGATTAAGCCGCAGCCTTGAATTCTTGAAATCAAACCCTATCCAGAACTTTTTATGGATAGATCTTAACGACGTGGACGAAGAGATAGAGAACGAACTCGAAGATTTCCTCAAAATATATATCCAGGAAGAGGAGGAGATGATCGAGATTGAGATGTCGTCACGCTATATTGAAACAAACGACACGCTGATTGTGAACTCCAACTTTTTGTTGTCGAATTTCGAAACCGATCCGGTCTCCTTTATTCTTAAAAACAATATTCTTGTCACCGTTCGTTCTGAAGAGTTGATTTCGTTTCATGAAACGGTAAAAAAGATATCGGCCAATCCCAAAAACTATCCTACTGGTGCCCACGTGCTGGTTGCACTCCTGGAGACCCGAGTGGAGTTCGATGCCGACATGATAGAGAATATGACACAAAAGATTACGCAGCTAAGTAACTCTCTATCGCTAAAGGAGGCCGATGAAGAGCTGCTTTCAGAGATTAAGAACCTGCAGGAAAAAACCATGCTGCTTCGTGAGAACATCATCGACAAGCAACGCACCGTTTCAAGTATGTTGCGTAGCGAATTTATTTCCGCAGAGCTCCAACCCAAGCTCACTATAATCATCAAAGACATCAACTCGCTGGTGGAGCACATCAAATTCAGCTTCGATCGCCTCGACTATCTACAAGATACTTTCCTTGGATATGTAAATATTGAGCAGAACAAGATCATAAAAATTTTCACCATTGTCTCTGTAATTTTCATGCCGCCTACCCTTATAGCAAGTATCTACGGGATGAACTTCGACATTATGCCCGAGCTAGATAAAAAATGGGGTTATCCGGTTGCCCTTCTGCTGATGATTCTCTCCTCACTTTTTATCCTCTACTATTTTAAGAAGAAAAAGTGGTTGTAGCCAATATATAAAGTTGAGCCACCCTCTGGATGAGAGTGGCTCAACTGTCTCTTATGTCTATTACCGTGATAAATTTTCCAAAAGCTCCTTGCCATCCCTCATAAGGTTGTTCAGATCTTCCGGCCTTTCTATGATATTAAAACGCCTTAACATTTCTTCCAGTTGTTTTAACTTCTCAGGCTCGTTCTGCAGGTTTTTCCGCAGGATACGAATTTTCTCAGCATCCTGAATACCTTCACGAAGCCGTTCAAAACGGATGGAGCTGCGTCCATCGGGATAAACCACATAAGTATCTCCGGCGGGCCAGGTTCGAAAACGCGAGTCGATAAGCGGCTCTTTTACCCAGCTGTTATATGCCCAGCGCAGGAATCCATCGAAACCGGCAGCCATGGTGTACCAGCCGATAAAAGCTCCTTCTGCGGGATCGGAGAAGGTGAACACATTTGGGAATACATCTGAACAACAGACATACCAGGTAGTGACATAACCCTTCTCTGCCCGGTATATACGGTCTTCCAGATCAACCTCCGCTCCGTGTGCTACACACAAATCGGTCAACTGGTCGGGATATTCTTTGTAGCTTTTGTGGTTGTCGGCCAATGCCACCCCCATTCCGGGTGCTGCCTCTTCCAGCAACTTCAGCATCGCTTTCATTTCTACAGGATTACGTTCGTCCATGGCAATACGGGTAATTTCGCGCCACCCTTTTTGATCGAGGTGTTCCACAAAGTCTGCCAAAAAAGGTTTCCACAAACCAGCGTACTCTTTCGTTCCCGGTGCAGCAGTAATTTTCATCTCTTTCCCTTCACTTTCATCGAAGTAGTAGAATGTATTTCCCCACGGGACCATGGTATAGCAATTGATTTGCTTTTTTATACCCAGGTCCATCATGAATTGAACCCAATTGTCGAAAAAGGTATAATCGAATGCCCATGAGCCGTCCGGTTTTTTTGTCCAGCCAATCATGCTGTCGAACGCATCCTCGGTTTGTCCGTTCCATGGTCGTTTGTTCAACGTAGCAGTAATAACTTTCTGACCCGCATCGGCCAGCATCTTCATTACAGGCCGAAGAGCATCCCAGTGTCCTTGAGACCAAGGCTCCACGCCTGCAACACGGGCCACCGCATAGGGATTCTGCCACAGGTCCAAATGGAAAGTCCATTCTGTCCCTGGAGGCAGGGTCTGAGGAAGCACTTCAAGCTGGAATGAGATTTTATCTCTCTTTTTTCCTCCGGCAAAAACCTGTAGCGTAGATGTGTAAATACCGGGCTCCGCATCTGCGGGAACATCTATCGTTATCCATACGGGTCGTGTTGTGTTGGGAGATAGGTTGAAACAGGATACGTTATCAAGAACATCGGCACTGAGCGATGAAGCGAAATCTTCAGGCTTTCGGTGCCCGCACCCTTCTGCAAACTCATCTGTGATTACATAGCGTACAAAATTAATGTTCGCGGCATCTGCAGAAATAATTTTCCCGTCGGATGTTTTAAAATCGCTAAACAGGCATCCAATCCGGGAAACGCTATCTTTACTCCAAACAATCATCTGAGCCGAGACACGTTCTCCCCTCCATGCAACGCCTTGCCATTGTTTATGTAGGGTTATTTCCGGTATTTCATGTTTCAGGTAGCGTGTATCGATGCTTCCGACAGACACCTGCAAGCCTTTAGCCAGTGCTTCCCAGTTAGAGCTGATTGTCACGGGAAGATCAGCTTCGTCATAGGTCTGACATGTTTTAAAAGTTTGGGCAGGTTGCGAACAACCTACTATCAAAAGTAAGAATACAAGAGGGTAAAATCGAATCATAAAAATTAGTTTTAAAATTATTTCAAAGCGTTAAAGATAGCATATTTTAACCAGCTATCATGTTAAATCGGCAATAACTATCCCTTCTGCACATATATTTATTTAACGATCCAACGAGCTTTATAAATTTTAAACCCATAAGCCCTAAATACAACATTTCCGTTTTCGTCCACCAAATGATCTGCCCACCACTCTTCGTCGGGACACAGCATGATTGTTCCGAAACGGGAATCGGAAATACTTTTTACCGCCGGAAAACGATATGCCGATTGGATTCTATTGCTTTTCTGATCATATTTCCAAACCCTTTCGTTGGTCGTAAGCCACAACATATCTTCTTCACCGTTTACGGGAAACAGATCGTGTGAAGAGCGAAGAGGTTCATCGCTCGAAGCTACTTCGACCTTCATTTGATTCTTGAGAAGCGGTTTGTCTTTCTGTCCGTTGTAATCGTAAATATTCATCACATGTGTCGCCGAATAAAGCTTGCCCCGTTTCTTATCCCAAAATAGATTGTGAGCGGCCGGAAGCTCATATTTGGCGACCATCTCGCCGTATCCTTTCAGGGTATCGGTACGGAATGTAGCCAGAATCCCGTCGGTGGAAGAGGCGGTAACAATATTCCCGTCGGGAAGCAGTTCCGCCGAGTGCGGATTAACGCCGGCATACCCGTAGAACAAAACTTTCTTGTCGGCTATGCGGATCAGTGCCACCGCGCCGCCTGATGCCGTCATCAATATACAGCTGTTATCATATACCGGCTTCACCTCGCTGGGGTTGCTAAACCATGATCTCCTTTCCTGCGGTATCTTTCCCGACAGTGGGTTCCACTCCCATACAATCTTCTGCGTAACCATATCTGCTATCACAATAGAGGCATTCGCCTGATTGGTGACCACAATAGCTTTTTCCGGTAATGTAAAGTTTTTTTCCGGTTTATTCGTTATAACGGCCTCTTTGCTGCAGCTGCATCCGCAACTCATGATAACGATGCCAATCAACATGAAAATAAAATGGCAGGAAATTAATTTTCTGTTCATTTTTTCAATTTTAAAGAAATAGCAGAGAGATTTTTCCCTGCTATTTCAGATTTTCGATTTATTGTCTATCCATTCAAATTATTTTACCATATACTCATAGGCTCCTATATCAACGGATGAACCGATGATACGGGTGTTTCCAACAATATCGACGGATGTACCCGGATATCCGGAGTCACCTGCATCAATACATACCGAGCCGGCCGCGAGTGAAAAGTCCGGTGTATTGCCCGTAGGATTGGTAAAATGAGGGCCACCGGGTGCACTATTATCAGCTTCCAAATCAATACCATTGGAACTGAGAAGACCCGGCTCATTGACACCTCCCAAAAATGCACAATTGAACGCTTTGACATCATTCCAGCAAGACAATGCCCGATTAATACTTCCCCCGGACTTTCTCACATTCCAAATCACCGTATTATATAATCTGCTTCCATTTTCAAAATAGTTGGAGTTCCAGGCACCTGTATCATCCGTTATGCTATTAGCTATTGTAACATTATAAAACTGAGAAGAGGCTCCTCTAATCAGATACTTTTGAGAATGCATATTATAAAATAAACAATTCACAAGCTTGCACTCGCTGAAGTAGAAAACCTGCCTTCCATGCTTTAAATCACGGAATTCACAGTTACGGAAGCCATGATTTTTATAGATCTCAAAACAGCCCATGCCCGTATTCTTGTAAATATCACAATCGGTGAAAACTATACCATCCATCCAGCAGATATCGCCATTGTTATTCCAGGCATTCATGAAATTAAAATTGCCCCCTTTGAATACGGGTTTATTTTTCAGGTTCCGCTCTTTAAGTTTTGTCTCCGTTCCCGAAAAGCCCCCGTATACATTCACTGCTTTCCATGTAAGCGTAGAAGAAAACTGATAATTCCCACTGGCAACCCAGATTTCCATATCTCCGTTATTGGAAGCTGCCCCCATAGCATCGTGTATTGAGCCGAAGGCTTGTTCCCAGGATGTCCCGTCGCTGTTACCGCCGGGCTTAACGTAAATTATCTGATTTTTTCCTCTCTGGGCGATGAAAAGGGTGTCGGATGCCTCAACAACGCTGCCTTTGTTCTTTATCACCACAAATCCATCCCGTTCCACTCCTGTCTGATTGTTCTCAATATCTACCGAAACCACTACATTTTGTACGTTATGGCCTTGCAGCTGTTGATCAGCTTTTATCTCAATCCACGAACCGGAAGAAACACACTCGTAATCCACATTCAACGTCACCGGAATGTCAATCGCAAAGCTCTCCTTCTTGATAACAATATCTTTTTTCTCCTTTTCCAGAGGGATAAACAAGATTTTATCAACCGGTTTTTGAATAATCGACAATGTGGCATCAGTTGTCCTGTCTTTGTCAAACAACTTTATTTCTGTTGTTTGATCCTTCCCTGAAGCGTTTAGAGAAGCAGTAATCTTTAAATGTCCGTTATCAACCTTGGTAAAGGTAAATCCGTCCTTAGATGCCGCTTCCGGCTGCCATTCCTGATGAGTGACCACTTCGATGATCACCTCTCCACCCTGCCGGTTAAAATAGACCAGGCTCTGAGGCAGCGTGATAAGAGACCCCCGCCCTTTTTGCACTACCTTTATTCTTTGACTGAGCTGATCCATCAGCCTTACTTCAATCCAGCCTTCACGATCGTCCATACTTTGGTTCTCCTCGCAGGAAAAGACAATGGAATCGGCTTTCAATGCTTGTCCTCTGTATTTAGTCATATTAATCCAGTCGCCGGAAGCCTCGGCAAACCAAGGATATGAAGAGGTTAACGGCACAACCATACGCATTGTCTGCGGACTGCTTGTTACGGACTCCTGCACATCTATTTTAGGTTCTACCCTGCGGACTTCGTACGAATCGTCACAAGCCGTCAACACACAGGCAAATGCAATTACTCCCAATAGAGTTCGATATATGGAATTATATATTTTCATGATTTGTTCATTTTTTTATAACTACTAATCCGTTGATAACCGGCCGCAATTGACCGTCGGACGGTTTGTTCAATACATTAAAACTGCCTGTTTTATCTTTGATGACAAAAGTACTGGATCCTCCGCCATCCAGGTTGATTGCATTGTAGCATCCGGCGCCTTTACATAAAGTGGCGACATCTTCCAGCCGCATCCCGGAAGAATAACCTTCCTGACGCCCATCTATCACAAACAGAAAACATCTCTTATTATCTTTTGACAAACCAATAAAAGTACGTGGAGCAAACTGCATGGAAAGGTCATCAACAGGCATCTCTTTATTTTCCTCTCCCTCTCTTACCAACGAATGATATCCGCCCATGGCCTCCAGCACATCGTCTTTTATCCCCTCAAAGTCCTTGGGGTGAATTATTTTGCTTTCACCATTCTTCAAAACGACAAACAAGCCTTCATACCCGGGATAATAGGTCTCTTTCAGTATCTGCCCGTCCTTCACAAAAATATTCATGGTGAACAATTTTGTTTTATCAGCGCTTTCACCTGCAAAATCACCATTTACGCCAAGTACGACATTCTTTCCCGCTTTTTCTGCCCAAATCATTTGTTCCGGAATTGTCTGACGTGTTTTCTGAATATTTTCATTGTTGGGCGTACATGTCACAACCGAAAGATTTTTATCTAAATCGATCTCGGCAACAAACATCCGGGTAGGCCGGGTCAAGTACCTGAAATTCACCTCTGTAATTGTTAATCCCTCCGTAAGCTGATAGGACGAATCCTTTTCCACCACCTGGATCTTATCCATATAATCGGCAACCGATTGCATCAACGGGGTTTTCGCCCCTTTGTGCAAGCCGGGCACCACCACCTCATCAGATGAAGAAGAGCAGCTGAAAAACAGCATACATACAAAGTACCAGAGAGTAATATATTTTTTATTCGATTTTAAATCATTTATTCGTATCATGTTTCAATTTTTTATTGTTTTACCATCCCGGATTATCGGGTAATAGATTAGGATTAAGAGAAGTCTCTTCAATGGGAATATTGAACAGATAGTTTTTTTCCGTGAAAGAGGGTTTATATGTAACCCTTATGGCATAAGGAGTAATGAATCCATCCTCATCGAATCCTATTTTCTCCCTGATCATATTGATCTCTTTTGCTGAATAGAATTTGGAATCCATAATCGCTCCTCTCCGCTCACGGTTCAACAGGTTCACTCCTGCTCTCCAGCGACAAAGGTCATCCCATCGATAGCCCTCGGCAAACAGTTCGATACGACGTTCCCGCCTGATCTCGCGAATAAGATTTTTGTCGGCTCCTTTTATATCGGGATATTTACTGACCAGGTCAGGATCCTCAACAGGGTTGGCAGTCAGGTCGAAGGAGAACCCTACACGCCGCCTCAAGGCATTGATCGTTTTATCCAGTTCCGGGTCCAGTCCCAGTTCAGCCCCTGCTTCGGCTCTTATGAGCAACACCTCGGCATAACGCATTACCGGTGCATCGGTGGTTCCTTTGAAAGCCTCGGTACCTTCCCATTCAGAAGCTTTATAGAACTTACTGATACAATATCCTGTAACGGATGTTCCGTAAAACGGCCGTTCATTGGTTCCGTCAAAAAGATTGAAGATATTGGGAGCTCCTCCTTTCATAAGACCTCCGTCCTTCCTGTACAGATACTGTGCATGAGGACTGTTCGGATCAGGCACGCAGATAGTCTGTACGAGACGTCTATCACGATCCATCATCTCCGACAGATATCCCATGTGGGGATTGTGGCATCCGCAGACAGATATCGGTTTCCCTGTTCTGGAACACAAATATTCTTCAAAACAATCCCTACTCATACCGTAATTACTCATCGGATATTGCCTGGAGATCTGATGTCCCATATTTATTGCGGGATCATACTCACGAGATAATATGATTTCAGGATTTCCCTGATAATGATCCTGTATAAAGAGGTTGAAATAGCTCATCTCCGTGCCGTTACCAGTATATAGATTATGCCCATATTCGGTCTTCATCAACTCACCCGCGGTATCGTATGCCTTCTTTAACAGTTCTTCATCGCCCTCCATATCGCGGTAACGCCTCCAGGTCCCTTCATACAGACAAACTCTTGCTTTCAGTAATAAAGCAGCATTTTTACTCACCTTACACACATCGGTCTGCTTGGGCAGGTACTCTATTGCCCTGTCCAGGCACATCAGTATGGAGTCTGTTATGAGCACGCGTGAATCCCTTTTCTTGTAAAGGTCCGGATCGTTTTTATCCAGCACCTTGTCATACCAAGGCAGATCGCCAAAACGTTTCATTTTATTGAAGTAATCCCAAGCTTTGAAGAAATAGATCTCTCCTGCATAATGTTTTTTATCATTCGCCGATGCCGGACTACGCATGTAATTCTCCAGAAATGCATTACATCCGCGTATAACACCCCAACTCCATGCCCCATCGGTATGGTTTTTCACATTTTTACCGAATGCAATCTGATTCGCACCTCCACTCAAGAGGTTATCGGATTGCAGATCGCCGGTAATCAGGGGGCTGCCGTCCCACGAATTAGGGTTCCCATGTCCGATTACCAGGCTTGGATAATAGGTATGACAATACTGTTCCAGTGCAACCCCGTTGGCCGTAGCCCAAAACCGGGTATCGGTAATAGTATCCCCAGGTTCCACATCCAGGTAGTTGCAGCTTATCATTGTTAGTGTTATATAGGTTAATAAATATATATATTTTTTCATCACTTTTGTGTTTTAAATTATGTTATCGTCAAAATGTAATGTTTGCTCCAAGAGAAAAATTTCGCATAAAAGCATACTCTTTTCCTGAATTGGACCCTCCATCGCTCAGGCTCTCCGTTATATCGGGAGTCATAAACGGAGGCATATGTGTTTTTTCCCACAGATTATTTCCGCTCACATAAATTCTCAATTGCTCTATAAATAAACTGGATACGTATTTCTTCGGAAGATTATAACTGAAGGTCAGGCCTTTCAATCTTAAATAGGCTGCATTCAATAAATATTTCGATTGTCGCTGTATATTCCTGTTGTTTAACGACTTTCTTGGATAGTATGCATCAGGATTTTCCGGGCTCCAGGTATTATCGATATGGTACTGGAAAATATTTCCGTTGTAGATGCCACGCGGGAATCCCCAGAACTGGTCGCTGCTGGTCCACACATCACGCTTTCCTACTCCGTCGAACATCACCCACAGGCCAATTCCTTTCCAATTGATATCCAGCTGTGCGTTATAGCGGTATCTGGGTGTATTGTTTCCAATAATCACCAGGTCACCCGGATCATCCAACGTGTTTTTACCGATATTGATCACCCCGTCGTTGTTAACATCCTTATAACGGATATCTCCAGGCTTCCATGTATGGTAAATGTAACTTTGTATATAATTCATACGGGCAGCCTCATGCTCATCCCTTATAAACCCATCAGTAACATATCCCCAATAGTCTCCCATTTTCCAACCCTTGTAATACATTGACAAAGAACCGGTAGGGTTATCAAATTTGGTAATTTCAGCCTGATAATCAGAAAGACCTGCCGATAAAGAATAGGTCAAGGGGCTACCCAGGACATTGCTGATCTTATCCCTCCAGGAAACTTCAAGTTCCCATCCTTTGGTTCGCATATCGGCAAGATTTTCCTGCCCTCCACTGGTACCCAATACAGCTGGAAGTGTCACAGAGCGTATCATATCTTTCGTATCTCGGATATAATAATCGAAGGATCCGGAGAGGCGATTATCAAACAAGGCCAGATCTATTCCGGCATCACTGCTGATTACTTTCTCCCATGTAACATTGTTTGGCAACGAGGGAGCCGACAGATAGGTGAGAGGTTCGCCATTCATCATATAATTACTCATGGCTCCACCAGTAAGAGATGCTATGTAAGAGAAGTAGGAACTGATAGCCTGGTTACCCAGAACCCCTACAGATGCCCTGAGTTTCAGGTTATCTATCACACCGCGTAGGGGAGTGAAAAAACTCTCTTCCGATATTCTCCAGCCGGCAGATGCAGAAGGTACGAACACATGGCGCTTGCCGGAAGGAAATTTTGAAGATCCGTCATAGCGACCGTTCAATTCCAGAAGGTATTTTGATTTGAAATCGTAATTTAACCGATAGAACAGACCCTGTACCCTCCATCGCGTATCGGTTTCGTTATTGCTGACATAGTTTATGGCCAGATCGGAAATAGGAGTTTCATTATCGAATAGGTCTGACATTCTGAATGACAATCCCTTGTAATCTTTTCCTTCCTGATTATATCCACCCATCGCCTTGAAATTGTGAAGTTTGTCTATATCCCAGTTATATTCTGCCCACACGTTGAATGTCTGATAATTATTTTCGCTATTCCCGTTAGACACAAAATTAGGTGTCTGGCTCTCAACCGGAGCCACCCCTTCGGGCATGGTCTGGTAAACCGTCTTACGATGTATTTTGCTTCTTCCGAAATATTTATTCAACGTATAGTTTCCTTTAATAGAGAGGCCTTTGAATGGATGCAGGTCGAAACGTCCGGTATACCACATGTCATTCCCGGTACTAATACTACGTCCTGCCTCAGCCATATGACCGATTACATTAAAGTTACCGCGACTCAGCGACATTCCTGCAAAATCGCCATTGGGCAAAAAGACCGACAGTGTAGGAAACATCCTATATACTTCATAATACCAGGTCTCGGCAGATGAGCCAGCCTTATACGGTTCATCATTATTTGTATAATTGTATTTGGTTGAAAAACCGAGGTCAAGCCAGTCGGTCATCTTTGTATCGAAGGTAAAAGAGAGGTTATAACGTTTATAGTCATCATTCCCATAACGAAAGATTCCACCCTGATCTTTAAAACCGCCGGAAAGGTAATAACTTGATTTGTCCGAACCACCTGAAATACTGAGATTATGTTGCTGCATAAATGCGGCATCCTTATAAAACTCATGAATCCAATCCGTATTACCAACATAGGCCCAACCGGGATTATTAGGTGTATAATTGGGGCTCTGAATACCTTCGGTGTCCACCAGGATAGCCGGATTATTTTCAGGATCGGCAATATGTGCATCAAGCGCAGCCAGGAAACGGTCGTTGAAATAATAGTCGCCCGGCGACTCACTGTCATACGCATCATTCCATGCTCTCGCCCATACATCGGCTCTCGGCATCTCAGGCAAACGTGCCGGAGTGCTCCATGCCAGGTTATTATTATAGTTGATCTTTATTTTCTGGTTTTCACGTCCCTGCTTAGTGGTTACCAGCATCACACCAAATGCGGCACGGGCACCATAAATGGCAGCCGAAGAGGCATCTTTCAAAACGGAAACATTCTCTACGTCCTGCGGGTTAATCAGGGAGAGGTCGCCCTCTACGCCATCGATCAACACAAGGGCCGACCCGCCGTTTAACGATGTGTTACCCCTGATATTGATCCCGGCACCTGCCGATGGCTGTCCGCTTGTAAAGGTGATGTTCAAGTTGGGTATGACCCCTTGCAACCCCTGCGCAATATTGCCTATTGGCCTATCACTCAGCACATCGCCCGAAACAGATGCGACGGCACCTGTAAGATTGAGTTTTTTCTGTGTCCCATACCCGACAACTACGAGCTCATCCAGGGTTTTGGTATCTTCTTTCAGTACAATACTGAAAAAACTCCTGTCCCCCACTAGTATCTCCTGTTCCACATAACCTATGTAAGAAATGGTTATCGTTGCATTTGATTTTACCTTCAGCGAAAAATTGCCGTCTATATCAGTAACCGTTCCGTTACTTACGACATCTTTTTCAATAATGTTGGCACCAATAACCGGATCACCGGCTTCATCGGTGATTTTTCCCGTAACTACTTTCTCCTGTTGGTTCTGATTGCCTGTAATTGCCTTTTGTATTACTGGTGGGGTTTTGCTTATTGATATTGTATTATCTGTCCGGTAAAAGTAGAGTTTTGTTTGTTCGGTAATAACATCCAGCAACTCCTGTATACCGGCATCCTTTACATCAATAGTCACTGGCGGAACTTTGCGTAAGGTGCTCTGATCATAGAAAAATTTAAAGCTTGTTTTCTGGCTGATTTTGTTAAGGACATCAACCAACTGCCCATTTTTAACATAAAATGTGATGTTTTTTTCCTTAACGTTCTGACCGTAGGAAGGAGTTACCAACAAAAGGTTCAGACAGAGAAAAGAAAAAAACAGAATAATGTTTTTAAGATTTTTGTTCACAGCTGTCAGATTATTCATAACTTTGTAAAGTTTAATGATTTTAGTGAGATTGTTAAACTGATTTACCACAAACAACCATATGATGCAAACAGTAGGGTTGTTTTGTAGTATCATCCCGAGCAGCCCTGAACAGGGTTGCTCTTTTTTAATATAATAAGAAATAATTAAGTTGTTGAGGTTTTATTCATAGGCATCTATTTTTTGATATGTTATTTATATAAAAGTATGTGATAGTTGTCTTTATTGTATTTGATTCCTGAAATATACTCAAGTGACTGCAGAACGGACTCAAGACTCTGATTGTCGTGCTCTCCTGAAATAAGGTTATCAAACTCCTGTCCCTCCTGAAAGACTATAGAACAATTGTATTCTCTCTCCAGCTCTCTGGCTACGTCCTGAATAGGAGTAGCGTCAAAATAGAGGCACCCTTTTCTCCAGCCTGCCGTCTCGTATAGATCCTGATGTTTTTTTATCGTACCCCTAAGGGAATTCACCTCAACCCGTTCCTGTGCAGAGAGTCTCATGGTTGCCTCCGGCATTTCAATCTGAACCTTACCTCTATCAACCTTAACGGAGGTAATTTCATCCATATCGTATGACTTGATATTGAATGCCGTGCCCAAGACCTTCACACAAAACTGCCCGGCAGTCACCACAAACTGCCGGTCGGGATCCCTGGCAACATCGAAAAAAGCCTCACCCTGAAGCATCACTTCACGAGCCTGCTGTGTGAATTTTGCAGGATAACGCAACCGGGAACAAGAATTGAGGGTAACCATTGACCCATCCGGTAAAGTAATATCTTTCCTTTCCCCATAAGTAGTTTCAATGCATTCATAATAAATATCCTGACGGGAAACCCCCTCATATAGGCGAAAAAAGGAAAAGATGACCGCTATTGCGGCTGCAATGCTTCCTGCCACTAAAAACAAAGGCTTTAGGGATCTTTTTTTCTTTTTCTCAATATCTTTTAAAATAGTGTAAGCTTCTTCTTTATATTCCTTATTCAGCGGGTCCCCGGTTTTTTCGAGGAACTGCGATTCCTCCCAGACGCTGAATGCAGCCTCCTCAATAATATCTTTATTGACGGGATCATTACTCTCCTCCAAAAAGGCGTAAGCCTCGTCTACGGTATAAGTCCCATTCAGAAAACGATGAATAACTGTTGTTTTATCTTTATTCCCTTTCATGAACATTCAAAAGGATGTTTAAAATATATCCTTGTATACTTATAATACACTTCAGACGAAAGAAGCAGGGGTGTTGTTAACTTAATTTTATATATTTAAACAAATCAGGATCAACAACAGATCGGCCATACTCCCGGGGTATTTCGCCAAAAAGCATCTTATTGATTTTAAAGCCTGCGTAATATGTTCCTGCACGGTATATATGGAAAGGTTCAGTTTTTGAGCTATTTCACGGTGCGACATATGCTCTTCTCTACTCATCCGGAATATCTCTTTTTGTCGTGGTGTAAGACGATTTATAGCTTTTTCAATAATTTCATTTAATTCATTATACAGAACGTTCCGGCTTGTGTCGTCATTGTAATCGATAGCTTGCGAAAGAATTGCCTGCATGACTCTCTTCTCACTTTCTATTCCCCTCAACATGTTCAATACCCTGTTTTTTACCATGGTATAAACATAAGATGAAAAAGAATACTCCGGATTGATAAAATGACGGGATTGCCAGATAACCGAAAACACATCATGAAAAATATCTTCAGCAAATTCTCTTGATTTAACAAATCTCATCGCAAAATAGATCAACCGGTCCTTGTAGCTGGCATATAATTCACTGAAAGCCTCTTCATCATTGTTCACAAGACGGAAGACAAGGGCTCTCTCGCGAACATCGTGTGCATCAGACTGATGATTATCCATAAAACTTTTATTGACCCATAAATATACAACAATAATATCAGATTTTTTTAAAATATTCAATTTCACTCCAGCATATAGCTCATAGAAGGGACTTTTTCAGGGAAAACAGCACTAAATGGCTCTTCATCCCCTAAAGTGTGATATCCGAAAAGCAATTGCGCCAATTTTCGGATATTTGCATGAAAGAGAGATTTTTCTGGAGGGCTGTATCTCCTAGCTTCTCCTCCCACAACTGTAAAAGAGGCACTGTTTACTTTCAGCAGTTCATCCCGTACAGATATAGAAAACGCTGTTTGCGGGTACCGTTCGGCAAATATCGAGATCAGTCTATGTGCATCAATCACTCGCGCCATACCCATCAGGTTTTTTTTGGGAGGGAACCCGAAAAGTGCCGCCTCCTCAACCATGGCATAAAAATCATCGAACGACTTCTGAACAGTCACATCTTTATGACGGAACAAAGAGTCAAACTCCCTGAATGCGGCGTACAGATCGCCCGGATATTTTTGCGTCAACTCTTTCAGAGAAGGCAAAGCCTCCGCTCCGGGGTCAAAAGTACGGGCAAAACCCAATTTGTCATAAAACCTCAACAGCCACTCTTCCTGAGGCACAAGCAAGATGATTGGCACATTCCTGCCGGCAGCGACGTCAAAACTTTTTATCAGCAGTTGCCGGCTATACCCTTTTTCTCTGTATTCAGGCAAGGTACACACACCGGAAAGATAGATAGCAGGAATTTCCGTCCCGCAAAAAGTGAACTGGTAAGACAACATCTGCAGAGAGGAAACAGCTTTGCCATCTTCAATATATATAAGCGTATTCTCGTTAAGGTATTTCCAGCGAAAATAAACCTCCATATAGTCATCCGGATCGTTGAACACGGTTTTCCACATATCCCAAACCTGCTGTTTTGTATTATCGTCGGCAAATTGAATCATGTTTTAATCGAAATAACGGTGAAACCTAATCAGGCAATGCAGATAACGTATGATAAACAGTTAGCTTTTGAATCTTGCGTTGTATTTTTCCAAAATAATATCAGGCTGATAGGAAAGCTTAGCCTGACGTAGATTATCAATCCCCATGTCCTCTTCACGATTCACATAGGTAAATTCTGAAGCCTCATTTTCGACAAATTGCTGATTAATGATGTTGTATGCACCGTGAGTGGTTGTAAAAGCTTTCTCCACATGAACTACAACAGTGTCTTGTGTAAGCTTCTCTCCAATGCTGAAGGCAACAATTTCGCTGTTCACGCATATCAGCCCTCCCATCAAATTAAGATATTCAAAATTATACAACATCTGTGTCGTTGCGTAATCATCATATACGAGTGAGGGGTCTTTCTCTTCACCGTTAATCTTCATCCACTTGTCAAGCATGCTTTTGCACTCTTCTACCAATACACGATTACCTGTAAGTGATTTGTACTGCCACTCATTTTCACGTTTAAACCGGTTGATATGATTACGTTTACTTTGCAGCTTCTTCCCTTTAAGATGTATCAGTTTTTCGGTGGTGTATATGTAATCTGAAACACTTCTGTTAAGGTTATATTCGAACCTTCCCGGCATCGCTTCTTCAATTTCTCTGATCATCTCTTTTGTCACACCTCTAATCTGAAAAACGGAACCGAACTGCTTATGATCATCTATGATTATTTCTATACCCTTTTTAATGTCTCCCAATCCAACAGGCTTAAGGTATGAGTTGCGATTATTATTGTCTCTAAACCTAATAAACAGCAGATTATCACTTACTGCGAATTGTGTGCTGAACTTCTTTCCCCATGTGAACAGGTTTGTAAAACATAAATCCGAAGCTCTGTAATTTTGTTTTTCGAGATATGAATTTATTATGTCTCTATCCTTTAATTCTATTGTTTTAAATGTAAGCATAAATATAAATGGCTTTCTTTGTCTTGTTTTGAGTATGATGAGTACATAACTATTCCGTTTATTAATGGCAGATCAAGACGATAAGCCTTACCAAACACAGAAATAGTCCAATGTAATTAAAACAGTGCAACAAAAATTGAAATAGTAAACAGGTCTGTAAAAGTATAAAAAAATTATTAACTCAGAGTCCCAAAAACCACTTGGCTATTGAAAAATAGATAAGAACTCCGGATATGTCGGCAATTGACGTAATCAAGGGAGCGCTCGCTGTGGCCGGGTCAAGCTTAAAGCGGGTAAACAAAAACGGAAGAAGCATGCCGATCATACTCCCCACAACAACAGTAAATACCATTGTAAGGGCAACAACCGGAATAATTTCAGGAGAGCGCCAGCTTGCCACCATGGTAACACCCACGGCCATGCTTACCCCTAGCAGCAATGCAACAATAAACTCTTTGCCCAGCAACCTCAACCAATCTCTTCGCTGCACATCGCCTACTGCAAGCGCCCTGATCATGAGCGTAGCAGATTGAGATCCCGCATTTCCAGCACTGTCTATCAATAAGGGCAGGAAAAAGACCAAAGACACAACAGACTCAATAAGATTTTCAAAACGTGCTATTGCTGCCCCCGAAAAAATATTAACAAAAACCAATGCCATTAGCCATACGATGCGCTTCTTGTAAAGAAATGGCACTGAAGCATGCAGTGGACTGATTACAGCATCTTTTACTGCACCGAACTTATGAAAATCTTCCGTCCCTTCTTGTTCAGCAACATCAAAAATATCGTCAATAGTAACAATACCCAATAGCGTTCCCGTTGTATCTATTACAGGAAGTGCGGTACAGTTATAATCCTTAAAGACCTTGACTGCTGTCTCCTGATCGTCATAAGCACTTAGCCACAGGCACTTATCTCCGATTAAATTCTCTATCAGTTCATCAGAGCCGGCAACCAATACATCGCGGATAAGGATATCATCAATAAGTTTCCATTCATAATCTACCACATATAAAACATCAAGGGTTTCTGAATCTCTGCCAAACTTGCGAACATGTTGCAATGTCTGTTCAACAGTGAAGAAAGATTTAACAGCCACAAACTTCGGAGTCATCAGTCGGCCTATACTGTCTTCGGGGTAGCCAAGCAGCTGAATAGCAATACTACGGTTTTCCGGGCTTAGCATCTGCATAAAGCGCTGTGCAACCTGCCCGGGAAGTTCTTCAAAAAAAGCAGTACGGTCATCAGGATCCATATCATTCATCAGATCCGCTACTTTTTCTGCATTATTGGCTAAATCAGAAATGACCTCTCCCTGCTTCATCGGTGAAAGTTCCTGAAAGACGTCTTTAGCCTTTTCACGCGGTAAAAATCTGAAAAGAACAGCTGAATCGAACTCCCTGCTATGTTCGATTAGAAATACAATGGAAGGGTTGTCCAATGTCAACAGATCCTCCTTAAGAATAATCCATGACTGCTCTTTAATTAGTTTACGGAATTGTGTTAATTTTTCATCCATCTCGACCTCCTTTAAACTGAACATGAATACTACATGCATTATCAACTGCTTCAGCAGCACTTGGTTAAAGGGTTGCAGCTTGTCTGCCCGACAAGTTGCATTTTCCTTAAGGCAGTGAAGCCTGCCAAAAACAGAGTTTACCGGTATTAAAACTTCTTAAACCCTACTATCTCTCTTACATCTGCAATTGTTTTCTGTGCATTCTCTCTTGCTTTTTCCGCTCCTTCAAGAGTTACTTTTCTCAGATATGCATCATCATTTTTTATCTCCAGGATCCGCTCCCTAATGGGCGATGTGACTTTTATTATATCAGCAGCCAACTGTTTCTTCAGGTCTCCATATCTTATTTGACAACTGTTCCACAGATCTTCAAAGTGTTGCACCACTTCTACGGTGGATACAACCCGGAGTATTGTAAAAAGATTTTCTATATAATCGGGCTTAACAGAATTCGGTTCTAAAGGCCCTGAATCAGTAAGCGCTTTTTTAACTTTCTTCTCAATCTCTTTAGGGGTGTCGCTAAGGTATATTGCATTCCCCTCCGACTTTCCCATTTTACCGCTGCCATCCAGCCCCGGTATCTTAACCAGTTTCTTCCCGAAATTATAAGCTACCGGCTCTTTGAAATATTCCACGCCGTAGAAATTATTAAACCGGCGGGCAAAGCGTCGTGTCATCTCCAGATGTTGTTCCTGGTCTTTTCCAACCGGCACCTTATCGGCATTGTGAATAAGTATATCTGCCGCCATTAATGTGGGATAGGTCAAAAGCCCCGCATTAACATTATCGGGTTGCTTCCTTGCTTTCTCTTTGAACGACGCTGTTTTTGACAGCTCCCCCATGTAGGCGTGCATGTTCAGATACAGATATAGCTCAATTGTTTCACGAACATCGCTCTGTACATAAATCACCGATTTTTCCGGATCGATTCCTGCCGCAAGGTAGTCCACCAGCACGTTTTTTACGTTCTGATGCAGCATCTTGGGGTCGGGATGTGTTGTCAGAGAGTGTATGTCGGCGATAAAGAAATAACATTTGTTTTCCTCCTGCATCCTGGTAAAGTTGCATAAAGCACCAAAATAATTACCCAAGTGTAATTTTCCGGTTGATCGAATACCGCTTAAAACTATATCCATGATCTGTAATAATTCTTTTAAACGCGCAAAGATAACAAAATAATGGCAAACAGAGATAATAAATTCAACACTATACGCTGTCATTATAACATTAATTACCGTTCAAGCCAGGCTTATTAAGGAAAAAATTCAGCAAATAGTTCTTTTTTGATGTTTAAAAGTACTACTTTTGTGATCTAAAAAAAAAATTCAACGAAAAGAGGCTGAACAGGTACACTACAAAATATTGAATGGGCACCTTTGTTTCATGCGATTATAAATTCTGACTTTCAGTAAAGTCAGGCTATTATTGTGTTATGCACATCAAAGGTAAGCTTGGATTATGCCTTGACGAATGAATATTTAACTTGAACTTTTTTAGCTAGGATCGCAACAAATGCAAATGTTGTATAAATAACAAATAAAATAATCATTAAAAAAAAACTTTATGAGTTGGTTAATCAAATCATCTATCGGACGGAAGTTTACACAAAGTATTTCCGGCCTTTTTCTGATTCTGTTCCTGCTTTTTCACATGTCTATGAACCTGGTGCTCATCTTCAGCTATGACGCCTATAATTTCATCGCCAATGAAATCCTTGGTGCTAACTGGTGGGCAGTATTGGGAACTGCAATCATTGCTCTGGGTTTTGTGATTCATGTTGCTTATGGAATTATACTTACGCTTCAAAACCAAAAAGCCAGAGGAAGTGACAAATATGCATCGTCCAGCAAAACGCCCGTAGCTTGGTCCTCCAAAAACATGTTCGTCCTGGGTTTATTTGTGCTGCTTTTCCTCTTCCTGCATCTTTATCAGATGTGGTACCAGATGCAGTATAAAGAACTGCTCATGATCGAAGGTGCCCGCACCGACGGCGCTCAACTGGTGGAGGAGGTATTCTCCAATCTCTGGATTGTAATTGTATACATAATCGCTTTCGTCTCATTATGGTTCCATCTGACCCACGGTTTCTGGAGCGCACTTCATACCGTTGGCTGGAACAACACTGTCTGGATGAAACGAATAAAAGTTATCGGCAATATCTTCTCCACCATTATCTCTCTGGGTTTTATTGTCGTGGCTATTGCCGTTCATCTGGGATACTCCAACATATTAGGATAACTAAAGAATTTGAATATTATGAATAAAATAGACTCAAAAATACCAAAGGGGGCTCTCGCTGAAAAGTGGACCAACTACAAGAACAATCAGAAGCTGGTTAATCCGGCTAATAAGCGTCGGCTCGACATTATTGTCGTAGGTACCGGACTGGCAGGTGCATCGGCTGCAGCATCGCTGGGTGAAATGGGATTCAACGTACTTAACTTCTGCATACAGGATTCTCCCCGCCGTGCACACTCTATTGCCGCTCAGGGAGGTATCAATGCGGCCAAGAACTATCCTAACGACGGGGACTCCGTTTACCGTCTGTTTTATGACACTATAAAGGGAGGTGACTATCGTGCACGCGAAGCCAACGTCTACCGTCTAGCAGAAGTGTCGAACAGTATTATCGACCAATGTGTGGCACAGGGTGTCCCCTTTGCCCGTGAATATGGAGGATTACTGGCTAACCGCTCTTTTGGCGGTGCACAGGTATCACGTACATTCTACGCCCGCGGACAGACCGGACAGCAACTGCTTTTAGGAGCCTATTCTGCATTGAGCCGCGCTGTTCACAACAAACAGGTTAAACTGTACACACGTTATGAGATGGTGGATCTTGTCATAATCGACGGCCGTGCCCGCGGGATCATTGCCCGCAACCTGGTAACCGGAAAACTGGAACGATTTGCCGCACATGCAGTGGTGATAGCCACCGGCGGATATGGAAACACCTTCTTCCTCTCCACTAACGCGATGACCTCTAACGGTTCGGCTGCATGGCAGTGCTACAAGAAAGGCGCCTATTTTGCCAATCCATGTATGGCTCAGATTCACCCAACCTGCATCCCGGTACACGGTGAGTTCCAGTCGAAACTTACACTGATGTCGGAATCGTTGCGTAACGACGGACGCATCTGGGTACCCAAAAAGCTGGAAGACGCCAAGGCAATTCGTGAAGGGAAACTGAACCCAACCGACCTGAAAGAGGAGGATCGCGACTACTATCTTGAACGGCGCTATCCGGCATTTGGGAACCTTGTGCCGCGTGACGTGGCATCGAGAGCAGCCAAAGAACGCTGCGATGCAGGTTTTGGTGTCGGGTCAACAGGTCTGGCTGTTTATCTCGATTTCGCAGAAGCTATCGGCCGACTCGGAAAAGATGTGGTGGAAGCCCGTTACGGGAACCTGTTCCAGATGTACGAAAAGATTGTTGACGATAACCCCTATGAAACTCCTATGATGATCTATCCTGCCATCCACTACACTATGGGCGGTATATGGGTAGATTATGAACTGATGACCACCATCCCCGGCCTTTTCGCCATTGGCGAAGCCAACTTCTCAGACCATGGTGCAAACCGCCTGGGCGCTTCGGCTCTTATGCAGGGACTGGCCGACGGATACTTTGTGCTTCCTTATACCATACAGAATTATCTGGCAGATCAGATCAATATTCCGCACTTCAAGACTGATGATCCGGAATTCGATAAGGCAGAAAAAGAAATTAACAACAAGCTTGACCGGTTGATGAATATCAGGGGAAAACATTCCGTAGATCATATTCACAAAAAACTGGGCCACATCATGTGGGATTTCGTGGGAATGGGACGAGATGCAGAGGGCCTGAAAAAGGCTATTGAGAAACTGAAAGAACTCAAGAAGGACTTCTGGACCAACCTACGTATTCCCGGTAACAAAGAGACGCTTAACGTAGAACTCGAAAAGGCACTGAGGCTTGCAGATTTCATTGAGATTGGAGAACTTATGGCTCACGATGCCCTCGACCGTGAAGAGTCGTGCGGCGGCCATTTTCGTATTGAACACCAGACAGAAGAGGGTGAAGCGTTGCGTCACGACGACAAGTTCTCTTACGTTTCCTGTTGGGAATACCAGGGAGAGGAAAAGGATCCGGTGATGTACAAGGAACCGCTGGAATACGAATTTGTGGTTCGTCAGCAAAGAAACTACAAATCTTAATCAGTTGATGAATAACGAGTAAACTTAAAAAAACAACGATCATGGATAAAGATATCAATATAAAAGTAAAAGTTTGGCGTCAGAACGGACCGAAAGAGAAGGGACATTTTGAGACCTACCCCCTGGAAAATATCTCTCAGGGAAGCTCTTTCCTCGAAATGCTGGATATCCTTAACGAACAACTCATCAACGAAGGAAAGGAGCCTGTAGTTTTTGATCATGACTGCCGTGAAGGCATTTGCGGAATGTGCAGCCTGTATATCAACGGTCATCCTCACGGGCCCGATCAGGGTATTACAACCTGTCAACTTCATATGCGGCGGTTCAACGACGGAGATACCATCACAGTTGAGCCATGGCGCTCTGCCGCTTTCCCTATCATAAAGGATTTGATGGTCGACAGGTCTGCTTTCGATAAGATAATGCAGGCAGGGGGTTACGTATCCGTAAACACGGGAGGTATTCCCGATGCTAATGCTATTCCTATCCCAAGAGACGATGCCGAGATGGCAATGGATGCTGCAGCCTGCATTGGTTGCGGTGCCTGTGTGGCAGCTTGTAAAAATGGGTCGGCAATGCTTTTCGTTTCGGCAAAGGTAAGCCAGCTTGCCCTGTTGCCTCAGGGACGAGTGGAAGCTGCCAGAAGAGCCAAATCAATGGTAGCCAAAATGGATGAGCTGGGCTTCGGTAACTGCACAAATACCGGTGCATGTGAGGTGGAATGCCCGAAAAATATCTCCATCACCAATATTGCACGGTTGAACAGAGAATTTTTGAAAGCTAAGTTCAAAGATTGATAGGTACGAAACTATAGTGAGAAAGCGTTTCTTCTCTTTTTGAAGAGTTGGAACGCTTTTTTATAAGGTTTTTAATGATTCTTTAACAACCTTATCCCGATTTTTTTTGTTTAACTATTATCATAGATATAAATATATCTTTTTTAATACAATCTATGAATAATTTTTTTGCAAAAAAATAGAAGTTTGGAACGGACATAAAATCATTATAATCCAAATAGATAATTAAAAACAGTTATATCCATCTAACTAAAAATTTAAATAATAGTATGAAACCAAAGAATATCATTCATAACAGCCTAACAGTAATATTACTGTCAATGATGAACTTGCCAGTTTTTTCACAGATTAGGTTCGGTGTAAAAGCAGACGTGGGATTGAATAATCCTAATTTCAGCACTTCCGCTCTGAAGGTCGAAAATATGACATCATACAGTATTGGCCCATCATTTGAAGCCATGCTTCTTCCGCTGGCAACTGCCAAGCTTGGTATAGATGCCTCACTTGTATATAACGATAACCGCATGACTGTCTCCAATCTTACCGGTACAAATGAAGTAAAAGATATATCAAACCGTTATCTTATGATGCCGGTAAATGCAAAGTTGAAATTTGGAGCAGGCTTGCTCCCGATAAGGCTGTTTGCCGCAGCAGGGCCATATGCCGGATATCTTATCCATGGTGATAAAATAAATATTGAAGAAACAGCTGATAATATAAAGGCTAAAGGTTTCTGTGCAGGAACCAATATTGCCCTTGGTGTTGAAGTGCTAAGAATGATACAGGTGGGGGTGAACTACAGAGTTCAGCTGACCGACAATTACTCGCTTGATAAACCTAACTGGAGAGATCCTCTTAACGGCAAAACAAACTCCTGGAATATTACAGGTTCAATCTATTTCTGATATATGTTTGCTGATCTGATACTTCCGCTCCCACTTCCCGGCATGTTCACTTATGCCATTCCAGCAGATATGCAAAACAAGATTGGGAAAGGATTCAGGGTGATTGTACCTTTTGGCAAAAGGAAGTATTACACCGGCATAGTTTCAAATATTCACAGTAAAGCCCCTCAAAATATGGCAATCAGGGAGATCCATTCCCTTATCGATTCACACCCTGTTGTGAATGAGCATCAACTGAAGTTATGGGAATGGATCTCTTTTTATTATCTCTCTTCTCCTGGAGATGTTTATAAAGCCGCTCTCCCCTCGCCTATGATCCCGGCGGATCTTAAACCTGGTTTTAAACCAAGGACAGAGTCCTTTATTCGTTTGCATTCCTCGCTGAATGTCAAATCGTTACCCGGAATAATTGGAAGAGCAAAAAAACAGCAAGCTCTCCTGGATGAGATCTCCCTTTTTCTTTCGGAAAACAAAAGGGATAGTATCAGCAGAAAAGAGATTTCAGGCTTTTCTTCCTTTTCCCCCTCGGTGCTCAACGGATTGCTGCAAAAGCAGATATTAGAAACATTCGATATGGAGAAAGGGCGTATAGTAAATGAGAACATGCCTTTACGGAAAGCTTATCCGTTAAGCGAACTTCAACAAAAAGCACTAAACGAACTTAATAACTGCTTTAACTCAAAACAAACATGTCTTTTACATGGAGTTACTTCAAGCGGAAAGACAGAGATATATATTCATCTCATAGACCAGTTTACGGCTAAAGGAGAACAAACACTCTATCTGTTACCGGAAATAGCTCTTACTGCACAGCTTACGCAGCGATTAAAATCGGTTTTCGGTAATAAGATAGGTATCTATCACTCCAAAATAAATGATAACGAGCGTACGGAGATCTGGCAAAAGATGCTCTCGGAAGATCCCTATATGATTATCCTGGGTGCAAGATCCTCCCTTTTTCTCCCTTTTCAACGCTTAGGGCTTGTAATTGTGGACGAGGAGCATGAAACAGGTTACAAACAGCAGGATCCTTCTCCCCGTTATCATGCACGTGATACAGCAATCATGCTGGCACATATATACGAGGCCAAAACAGTATTGGGATCAGCAACCCCATCTATAGAATCATACTATAACGCCATGACCGGTAAATATGGGCTGGTGACAATAAAAGAGCGATTCAACTCTGTTCATTTACCTGAAATTGATATACAGAATACAAAAGAGCTGCGAATGAAAAGGAAAATGAAATCGCTGCTTGCACCGGATTTGATCAAACAGATAAACAATGCACTTGATAATGGCGGGCAGGTAATTCTATTTCGCAACCGACGAGGTTTTGCCTCACTGATTGAATGCAAACTTTGTGCATGGACACCCAAGTGTACACGTTGTGATGTATCGCTTACCTATCACAAATTGAGCAACCGTCTGGTATGTCACTATTGCAACACCTCATACCCAGTTCCATCAGAATGCCTTAATTGCGGAGAGAAAAGCTTGAAGCCGCTTGGCCAGGGGACAGAGCAGCTTGAAGAAGAGGTGAACCAGCTTTTCCCTGGAGCTGTTGTTGCAAGGATGGATATGGATACAACCCGCGGAAAAGATTCTTACGAACGAATTATCAAAGGTTTTGAGGAAAAACAAATCGATATTTTAGTCGGGACTCAAATGTTATCAAAGGGATTAGATTTTGACAATGTGAATGTTGTTGGAATTATCTCTGCCGACTCCCTGCTCAACTACCCCGATTTTCGTTCGCACGAAAGAGGATTCCAGCTGATGATGCAGGCTGCAGGCCGTGCCGGGCGTAAAAACAAACAGGGTCTGGTGATAATTCAGAGTGCCCACCCTGGACAACCTATTTACCGCTACCTCCTTAATAACGATTACGAATCATTTTTCAGGTCACAGCTTACCGAGAGAAAACTGTTCAACTATCCGCCCTACTCCAGGATAATTTGCATTATATTCAAACACAGAAATGAGAAAATAGTTGAAAAAGCGTCAGCCTTTTTTACCAGCTATTTGAAACAATCTTTGCAGGAGCGTGTTCTCGGCCCCAACAAACCAATAGTAAGCCGGATCCAAATGTACCATATACGCGAAACAGTTCTTAAATTGGAAGCCGGATTGTCGCCGAAACGGGTACGCGATACACTGAATAATGCAGAAAAACTTTTGAGAGAAGAACAGGAATTTAAATACTCTATATTGTATTACGATGTGGACCCTTTGTAGAATGATGAAAAAAACCGGAATTGCATACTGCTATCCGGTTTTTACTTCTGTTATAAGCCTCGTTCTCACGAGACATTATTTCATTTCAATTTCTTCTTTAAGGTCTATTTCATCTCCGTCCTTGTCATAAAAAACATATTGCAGGAATCCGAGTTTCTGGTCGGGTATAACTTTCATTCCCACATTGTATTTTTTTCTCCATTTGTACTTCAACGAAATGAGGCCTTGCTGAACATATGCTGCAACATAAGGATGTATGTGCAGACTGAATTTCTTCACTTTTAGATTGTTTACCAAATAATCGATCTTCCTCTCAAGGGTGTCAGTAAAAAGAATCGATGATTTTATTTTTCCTTTACCAAAGCAAGTAGGGCAAACTTCGCTTGTGGTAACTTCCATTTCGGGCCGTACACGCTGACGTGTTATCTGCATTAACCCGAACTTACTCAATGGCAAAATGTTATGTTTTGCTCTGTCATTTGCCATCAACTCCTGCATCCTGGAAAGAAGCTTGTTGCGATGCTCTCCCTTGTTCATGTCGATGAAGTCGATAACAATGATGCCTCCCATATCACGTAAACGAAGCTGCCGTGCAATCTCTTCCGCTGCAGCTAAATTCACCTCATAAGCACTGTCTTCCTGACCGAGTTTTGATTTATTGCGATTTCCGCTGTTAACATCGATCACGTGCAGTGCCTCGGTATGTTCAATAATCAGGTAGGCACCATTTTTAAAAGTAACAGTTTTTCCAAAGAGCGATTTGACCTGTTTTGTAATGCCGAAATTATCGAAGATTGGCAACGAGCCGGTATAATCTTTTACAATATTTTTCCGGTCGGGCGCAATAATACTTACATAATCGGCAATCTGCTTAGACACGCCCCTGTCATTGACGTGAATCTGTTCGAAAGATGGATTAAATATATCGCGCAAAAGTGCTACTGTACGTCCTGTCTCCTCATAAATGAGTGAAGGAGTCTTGACTTTCAGCATTTTGCCGATGTTGTCTTCCCATCGTTTGACCAGTACTTTCAGTTCGGCATCGAGATCAGCAACCCGCTTGCCTTCGGCATTGGTGCGTATAATCACCCCGAAGTTCTTGGGCTTGATGCTATGCACCAGCTGTCTGAGCCGGGCGCGTTCTTCGCGCGACTTAATTTTTTGCGATACCGATACACGGTTAATAAACGGAATCAACACCATGAACCGTCCCGCGAAAGAGATTTCAGCCGTTAGTCTCGGTCCTTTAGTTGAGATAGGTTCTTTGGCTACTTGAACCAATATTTCCTGTCCCACTTTCAGGATATCCGATATTGAGCCCTCTTTGTCGATATCGGGTTGCAGCTTCATCTTCTGGAGCTGCGGAATCTTTTTCTTGTCTTCAACCTGTTTCTGAAAATTCAGAATAGAGTTGAATTCAACCCCTAAATCCAAATAGTGAAGAAAAGCGTCCTTTTTGTGTCCCACATTCACAAATGCTGCGTTCAGGGCGGGCATAAGTTTTTTTACTTTGCCCATGTAAATGTTTCCAACCGAGAAAGAGCTGTCTTGACTCTCTTGCTGAAGTTCTACCAGTTTCTTGTCTTCGAGAACTGCAATGGTAATTTCTTTGGGTTGAACATCTACAACAAGTTCGCTTGTCACAATTGTTCGTTTTAAATGTTTATATAATATATTGGGCTTCTGTCTTCACAACAGAAAGCAGGTTCTCACCAGAACCTTCTCCCTCTTTTATATACAAAGAACAAACTTAACTTCCTGGTGGTTTTCTTTTAAGTTTGTTCCTGTAAATATTTGTAAAAAAAGCACTAAGTTCCTATTTTCTCTTTTTGTGTCTATTTTTTCTAAGTCTTTTTTTACGCTTGTGAACAGACATCTTATGCCTTTTCCTTTTTTTTCCGCTTGGCATATTTATTTCTCCTTATTATTTAAGTTATTTAGCTTCTTTTACCTGGGCAACAAATGTTTTTGCAGGCTTGAAAGCGGGTATATTATGTTCGGGAATGATGATAGTCGTATTTTTGGAAATATTACGTGCTGTTTTCTGGGCTCTCCTTTTTACAATGAAGCTGCCAAATCCTCTCAAATACACGTTTTCGTTGCTTGCCAAAGAATCTTTAACCACTTCCATAAAAGATTCTACAGTTGCCAGGACCGATGCTTTATCAACGCCAGTCTTCTTTGCAATCTCATTAACAATGTCTGCTTTAGTCATTTTTATTATATTTTTAAATATTAAATAATAATACAGTTGATTGGTTAGTAAAATTTTGGACTGCAAATATATAGCTTTTTTCTTAAGGCGTAAAATAAATATTGGAAAATTTTCAGATTTTCCAATATTTTGCGGATAAATATACTCTATACATTCGTTTTGTAACTAAACGACTTGACTATGTAAATTCAGAATCGCATTCAATTGCCGCCATCAGCCAATAATCAGGGTGAGTCCTTTTCCAAAAGGAGTAAAGCAACACCAAAAACATGTCGACTCAGAATTACAATACAGGGTGAGAAGAAAATGCGGCGATTTACAGGATTATTGCCACCTTTTTTCTGTAACCGATTATGATAAGGATGAGGGTAGAGAGCGTAATATTTCCCGGTAAACATACACACGGCATGCAAACACCCTTAAAAATCAACAAATTTGCATAAACCCTGTTTTCTTATGTTCTTTGTAGGGATTAATTGAATAATTATCATGAAACTATTTGAAAATTCTCATTGCCAATTGCAAAATTATGATTAATTTTGTTTTTATAGCGTGAACTATTCTTAAACCAAAAATATAAAGTTATGTCAGTGAACAAAGTTATCTTAGTAGGAAATGTAGGAAAGGACCCTGAAATCAAGTATTTTGACAACGACGTTGCAAAGGCGAACTTCTCGCTGGCGACCAGTGAAAGAGGTTACACAACTTCAGGGGGTACTCAGGTACCTGAACGTACTGAATGGCACAACATTGTTTGTTGGAGAGGATTGGCTCAGGTTGCGGAAAAATTTGTGAAAAAGGGAACGTTGCTTTACATCGAAGGGAAAATCCGTTCCCGCTCGTATGACGACCAGAACGGTGTGAAGAGATATATCACCGAAATTGTTGCTGATAACCTGGAGTTGCTAAGCCGCAGATCGGGTGGCGGAGAGAGTGAAAATACCGGAGGCAAACAAGATTTTTCAAATTCAACCGACACCTCCGGAGAACCGGGTGATATTTCCGAAGTGGATGATTTGCCATTCTAAATAAAAGATCGTAATTTTGCGAAAGAATGTTTTAGCGTCTGATTTTCAAAAGAAGAGGTAGAACATTCTTTTGTTTCACTAAAAAATTGCAACTTGGATCCTGACCCTTTATCGTTTCAATATATTAACTTGCAGGCTTTCGTACCTGTCCTGTCCGATTATATCTTAACAGCGCTCCTCCTCCTGTTTATTATCTCAAATGCAATTATTTCAGGATCTGAAGTTGCCTTTTTCACGGTTGAAAGAAACTTCTCCGATGATATTCACACCTCTGATGAACCAAAAAAAATCAGCATATCCAACCTTCTTAGAAAACCGGAAAAACTTTCAGCCTCAATTGTTATTGCATATAATTTGCTGAATGTAAGCATTACAGTGCTTATTATATATCTATTGAACAGATTGCCTTTTTTCGGGGGAGATGTTGTTGAGACTCTTTTACTTGAGGTAATTATTTCCATTTGTGTGGTTTTGCTTTTTGTAAATATCCTGCCAAAACTGTACGCTTCACACAACCCTCTACGTTTTGCTTCCAACAACGTATATTTTATTTACTTTATAAACAGGTTGATGAGCCCTGCATCTTCCCTGCTCGTTAAGAGCACTTCGGCAATAAGTCCTTCTTCAAAGCGATGGAAGCATGAGATATCTGTAGATGATCTTTCAAAGGCGCTTGAAATTACATCGAATGACATTACCAGGGATCAGGAAAAAGAGATGCTCGAAGGAATAATCCGCTTCAAGGACAAAACTGTTGACGATATTTTAGTCTCCAGGGGCGATATGATAGCTATAGATTTGCAAACTCCCTTTAAAGAGGTAATCGACTTTATTGTTGATGCCGGTTTCTCCCGTATTCCGGTGTTTGATGAAAATCCGGATAATATCAAAGGTATTCTTTATGTGAAAGATCTGTTGCCACATTTGGGAAAACCCAACAATTTCAGGTGGCAGTCACTTATTCGTTCCGCATACTTTGTCCCGGGGACTAAGCGTATAGACGACCTCCTTGAGGAGTTCCGTTCGAGCAAGATACATATGGCTGTGGTGGTTGATGAATATGGTGGCACGTCTGGTCTTGTTACAATGGAAGATATTCTTGAAGAGATTGTTGGCGATATAAGCGACGAGTACGACGAGGAGCTTCGTTTATACACTATTGCGGCTGATGGTTCATATATTTTCGAGGGTAAAACTCCTTTGGAGGAATTCATAAAAATCACTGGCCTGCCCGAAAAGGATTTTGAGGAGATGGCTGAAGAGGTGGGCACTCTTGCCGGATTATTACTGGAGTTGAAGGGTGATTTTCCAAAAAGAAAAGAGAGCTTCATATTCAAGAAACACACCTTTCTGGCAGAAGAGATGAGTAAAAAACGCATAACTAAAGTGCGTTATATTCCGCCTAAAATCAAGAAAACAGATTAATTGCTTGTGCATAAGCCCCACATAACGTATCTTTTATGCTTATAAGAAGAGAATATACCCAGACCGGGTGCCTTCTTGGTATCTGGAAAATGGATGAATCGCGTGAAGAGCTGTTGCTGCTCTTCCCGGAGCATCTCCGCTACGAAGCAATTGAATATATAGAAGGTATTCGCTCCGAAAGTCGTTCTATAGAATGGCTCTCCTCTCGTATAATGCTTTTGGTACTTTTAGGTGAAGAGAAAATAATCTATAACCGTAAAGACGGTAAACCATATCTTGAAGATGGCACCCATTACATAAGCATCTCACATACGAAAAATTATGCAGCAATCCTGCTCCATGAAACAGCTCCGGTTGGAATTGATATAGAAACACGTTCAGAAAGGGTGAAAAAGATAGCTTCAAAATTCATTTCAGAAGATGAATTCATTGACCCTTCACAGAAAACGGTTCATCAGCTACTGCACTGGTCTGCAAAAGAGAGTCTGTTTAAGCTTATCAACGAAGAGGGTATTGACTTTAAACAACATTTTCGCATACACCCTTTTACGCCAGCCGTGGAGGGTGTTATAGAGGCTACTGAGTCAAAAACAGGTCTGTCACAGACTTTTAATATTCATTACGAGGTGCACGCTGAATACGTTCTTACCTGGATAGCCGGAAACAACCCGGAATAAAAAAGCGCCCTGGAAATTTCCGGAGCGCTTTAGCCTATATAGCAACTATGAAAATTAATTAAACTGTAAGTGACACTCTTTTGAACAAAGTCACTGTTAGCTCTTTATCATTTTCCTTCAAGAACTGTTCAATATTTTTCTTAGAATCCTTAACATATTCCTGCTGAAGAAGTGTAGATTCTTTATAGAATTTCTGCAATGCACCCTCGGCAATCCTGTCCAGTAAATTTTCAGGCTTACCTGCTTCACGGGCTTTTTCGCGGGCTATTTCCAGTTCTTTCTCTTTAATATCAGCGGGTATCTCTTCAGCTGTAACGGCAATAGGGCTCATAGCAGCCACCTGCATTGCCACATCTTTGGCTACTTGTTTATCAACATTGACTTTATTAAATCCAACAATGGTAGCCAATTTATTACCCATATGAATATATGATGTTACATATGGAGCAGTAATATGTTCATAATAACCCAACTCCATTTTTTCACCTGTGGCACCTATTTTATCGGTAATAAGTTGTGAAACGGTACCATTGGAAAGTTCCAGAGAAAGAAGTTGTTCCAGGGTTTTAGGTTTGTGTTCGATTGCTGCATCAAGAATCTGACCGGTTAATGCAACAAACTCCTCATTTTTTGCAACAAAATCTGTCTCGCATTGTAGTGCAACCACAGCCGCGAAATCTCCTTCAGCCCTTGCTAATACGCAACCTTCCGATGCTTCGCGATCCTCACGTTTTGCAGCAACTGCCTGCCCCTTTTTACGGATTATCTCCATCGCTTTGTCGAAATCTCCGTTCGCTTCGTTAAGTGCATTTTTGCAATCCATCATTCCCGCTCCTGTCATCTTGCGCAAATGCTGGATATCTGCCATTGAAACTGCCATATACTTTATATTATATTTGTAATGTTTTATTTCTGTTATTTATACGTCAACGTCTTCGTCTGTCGCATATTTACTTACCACTGCTGCCTTCATCGCTTCCGTGTCTTCTTTCTTCACACGTTCTTTCTTGGCGGCTTTTGACTTGCGTTCCCTGCGCTGAGGAGCCTCTTCATCCTGTTCTTCAGCAGCAGCTGCATCAGCTTTTTCAATCTTACGCTCATCAAGGCCCTCTTTTATTGACTCACATAGGAACCCAATAATCATATCCACAGCTTTTGCAGCATCATCATTTGCAGGAATAACAAAATCTATATTTGTCGGGTTTGAATTGGTATCCACGATGGCAAAAACCGGTATCCCCAAACGTTCAGCCTCTTTCACTGCTATCTGTTCTTTCATCACATCCACTACAAGAAGTGCTGAAGGTAGACGTGTAAGATCCTGGATCGAACCCAGAGTTTTCTCAAGTTTTGCACGCTGGCGGGTTATCTGCAGCTTTTCACGTTTTGAAAGGGTATCGAACGTACCGTCCTTGATCATCTTATCAATATTACCCATTTTTTTCACCGCTTTCCGTATAGTAGGAAAGTTGGTCAACATTCCTCCCGGCCAGCGCTCAATAACGTAAGGCATGTTCACGCCCTGGGCTTTTTCCTCGATCACAGGCTTAGCCTGTTTTTTTGTTGCTACAAAAAGGATTTTCTTTCCAGATTTTGCAATCTGTTTAAGTGCAGCGGCAGCTTCCTCAGCTTTCGCTATAGTTTTGTAAAGGTCAATAATATGGATTCCGTTGCGCTCCATGAAAATATAGGGAGCCATCGCAGGATTCCATTTTCTTTTTAAGTGCCCGAAGTGTGCTCCGGCTTCAAGAAGTTGGTCAAATTCTAATTTTGCCATGTTTGTTGTTTTAAATAATTCGTTTACATTCTTTTTCCAAACCGAACCGTAAGGTAAATTATCCGCTCAACTTATAATAACGTGCCAGATAACGTCCTTACGATTTAGATACTAAACGTAGCAGCCTAGCGGCTGCTTTTATCTGTTCATCCGAAAATTTTGCCTGAAGATGTGGAAAATAAGCGGAACTGAAAACCAATAATTAACGTTTCGAGAATTGGAATCTCTTTCTTGCTTTTGGTTGTCCCGGTTTTTTACGTTCAACCACACGTGGATCGCGTGTCATGAACCCTTCAGCTCTCAAGGCCTGTTTATCTTCGGGATTTATCTTCACCAAAGCGCGTGCAATTCCTAATCTGGCTGCCTCTGATTGTCCTTTGCAACCGCCACCATCAAGGTTTATTCTGATGTCGTACTGATCGAGCACGTTCAGCTTGTTCAACGGCTGTTTTACTATATACTGAAGGATAGAAGAGGGAAAATAACTTTCCAGGTCGCGTTTGTTTATAACGATCTTGCCTGTACCTTCGGTTACAAAGACACGTGCCACTGCTGCTTTGCGCCTTCCTATTGCATTTACTGCTTCCATCTTTATTATTTAAGAGTATTAATATCTAATTTTTTGGGTTTCTGTGCCTGATGCGGATGCTCTTCTCCTGCATAAACAAACATGTTATTCAAAATAGCATCACTTAATTTGTTCTTAGGAAGCATTCCTTTCACCACTTTTCTGAAAAGTCTGTCGGGGCTCTTTGCCATTAAATCGGCAGGAGTATACTCCTTCTGACCTCCGGGATAGCCTGAATAGCGTAAATAGATACGGTCAGTCCACTTGCTTCCCGAGAGCTCCACTTTGTCGGCATTAACTATAATCACATTGTCGCCACAATCAACGTGCGGAGTGAAGCTTGCTTTATACTTACCCCTCAGCAATTTGGCTACTTTAGAACATAAACGCCCTAATTGCTGTCCTGTGGCATCAATCTCAACCCATTCTTTCTGTGCAGTTTCCTTATTTACAGAAATAGTCTTATAACTTAGTGTATCCACTTTTGTTGATTTTTAATTTGTAAATTAATGTGTTGTTGATTTCCATCGCTTCCCGCTTTGTCTTGCTAAGGGACATAAAGGCAAATAAAAAGCTTTAAATCAAACTCTTAATTGAAAAAAACTAATAATCGGACTGCAAAGTTACAATAATTCAGAATATTAACAAAGCATTTGATGTGATTTTCTTTTCTGGGGAAAAAAAATTTTTTCAATGCTTTTGACACTGAATTTTATCAGTAAGTAAGAAGAAAAATCACCTACCTGAATTATGATTTACTGTTATTTTTTGGTCATTTTTTAAAAAAATATAGCAGGTGTTTTTTGCCGGTTTATAAAAATAGTGTATCTTTGCACCCACAAATAACGGCTCCGTAGCTTAACTGAATAGAGCATCTGACTACGGATCAGAAGGTTACAGGTTTGAATCCTGTCGGAGTCACAACTCATTATCAAACACTTATCTATCAATCCAGGTGAGTGTTTTTTATTGACACCTCATCATCTTTCAGCAAAAACTCATTCTCATCAATCAAATACCTAAGTACAAGAATAACATCATCACGACTCTCTTCCGGAACCGAATCGACCAGGTGATTAAACCTTATCGGTCCGTCTGACTGCAATGTACTTTTCAGTTGTCCGGCAATCACACGAAACTGGTAGTTTGTTAAGCCTGTTTCGGTTTTCCTCAAACATACATCGCAATGGCCGCAATCTTGAGGATTTGCCTCGCTGAAATAGGCCAGCAACATTCTGCTGCGGCAAACATCTTCCTCCTCAGCGTACTCTATCATAGAGTATATCCTTTTCTCAAAACGCTTTCTCCTCTCTTCATAAACTGCTTTGGGAATGGTTACAAACTTAGGATCCTCACGAGAGGTTGTAAAAACAATGAAAGGCGTTTTTTTCTGCGGTACATACCTTACGTATCGTAGCCGCGACAGAGAGGTGAGTATATCATATACCTCCGCACGGCTCATACCTGTCCTTGATGCCAGCATAGATTCGTCAATATAGACATCATCTGAAAAGACACCGGTATAACTCCTGAGGATACAGTGAAGAACCTCCTCTGACCTTTTGTCCAGATGTAGAGAATACATCTCGTCACGATAAATAAGAATTCGAATTCTTGAACGCATATCTATCTCTTCCGTATATTCTATGTATCCGGCCAGCTCCAATATTTTGAGGGCATGGTGAGTGGGCAGGAATGGAAGCTTGTAAGGCATACAGAACTCATGGAGGCTAAAATCATATACACTGTTATATCCGGCTCCCACGGCCACTTGATAGTAATTTCCAAGAGCATCGTAAACCCTTACTATGAAGTCCCTGCCGGGGAATGAGTCCGAAATCCTCTTCCTAAGCTTGTCACTATCAGCTTTTGTATAGAGAATAATGGAATAGGAGCGCTCTCCGTCTCGACCGGCACGGCCAGCTTCCTGAAAATATTCTTCCGGTGAGCTGGGCAGATCCATATGAACAACTGTACGTACGTCGGGCTTGTCAATACCCATTCCAAATGCATTTGTTGCCACCATCACCCGGCAGCTGTCCTGCATCCAGGCATTCTGCCTCCCAATTTTCTCCTCATTCGGAAGCCCGGCATGGAAAAAATTGGCGGAGATACCCTCATTACGAAGATACTGTGCTATCTCTTTCGTCTGCCTGCGGCTCCTTACGTATACAATACCTGCCCCGGGCACCGACTGCAGAATATGTATCAGCTCCCCTACCTTATTATCTGCTGTCCTCACAACATATGACAAGTTATCGCGTGCAAAACTCTTTCGAAAAACCCTCTTCTCCCTAAAAAGGAGCTTATCCTGTATATCCTCAACAACCTCTTTGGTGGCTGTAGCTGTGAGAGCAAGCACAGGTATCCCCTCCAGCAAACCGCGTATTCCGGCAATCTTAAGGTAAGAGGGGCGAAAATCATACCCCCATTGTGAAATACAATGCGACTCATCTACCACCAACAGGCACACATCCATGGCCTGCAGCTTGGCAATGAATATGTCGGAGGAAAGACGTTCAGGGGAGACGTACAGAAACTTAAAATCTCCGAAAATGCAGTTTTCAAGTGTGGTTATTATTTCGTCACGTGACATGCCGGAATATACGGCTGCAGCCTTAATACCTCTTTCGCGAAGGTTGTCCACCTGATCTTTCATGAGCGATATGAGAGGGGTTACAACAAGGCATATACCTTTCATTGCCATCACCGGCACCTGAAAGGTCAGCGACTTTCCGCCGCCAGTAGGCATCAATCCAAGGGTGTCCCTTCCCTCCCATACAGACTGTATAATCTCTTCCTGCAAGGGACGAAATGAAGAATATCCCCAGAACTCATAAAGAATATTGTGAAACAAATCTGACTGCATAAGCAATACTCCTGTCTTACTTATCCCCTAATATCCTTAACCATCAACTGTGTGAACGTTTTGTTCCCATGCGTATTCTCTTCTATTGTATAACAGATATCTATTGGCAGGCCCTCTTTTATACGCTTGTAATATTCATGTTGACAAAAAGCGATGCCAGGCATGGGATTTTCGGTTGTTTCATCAATAACCTCAAGCTTAATATGGCGGTATCCCTTGCCAACAAGCTTACTGTTTCCGGAATCGAAAACGTTCCTGGTCAAAAACACAGGATTCTCATTCTCAGGGCCAAACGGGTTAAAAAGAGAGAGGCCCTCAACAAAACAAGAGGTAATCTCCGACAATGTTATCTCAGCATCTACAGTAATCTGAGGCAGCATCATCCTTGGCTCAATGCCGTCGAAAGATAGCGTATTGAAACGCGTGGTAAACTCTTCCAGGTTCTCTTCTCGCAGAGTCAATCCGGCAGCATAGGTGTGACCACCAAAATTCTCAAGTATATCACGGCACGACTCTATGGTTTTATATACATCAAAACCTGGTACCGACCTGGCTGAACCGGAAATCAACCCGTTTGATTTTGTGAGGACCACTGCAGGACGGTAATATTTTTCGGTAAGCCTAGAAGCCACAATTCCCACAATGCCTTTGTGCCACGTTTCGTTATAAATCACAAAACTCTTATGGCTACTTATATCGATGTAGTTCTCTATATATTCAATAGCCTCATCAGTGATCTTCTTATCAAGCTCACGACGATCTTCATTATATTTATCAATATTCTTGCTTTTCTCCCTGGCTGCAGTCATATCGTTTGCCAGCATCAGGTCAACCGCTTCCTTCCCGTTCATCATCCTTCCTGATGCATTGATGCGAGGCCCAATTTTAAAAACAATATCGTTTACCGTAATATGTTTCCTGTGCAGCCCGCATATCTCGATAATACCACGTAGCCCAAAGCTGGGATTGGAGTTAAGCTGCTTAAGGCCATAATGAAACATCACCCTGTTTTCACCGGTTAACGGCACAATATCGGATGCAATGCTCACTGCCACCAAGTCGAGCAATGGCTCAATATCAGAGAAAGGATAACCGTTTCGTTGCGAAAATGCCTGTACAAGCTTAAAACCTACACCACACCCTGAAAGATCATCATATGGATAAACCGAGTCTAACCTTTTTGCATCTACAACAGCAACAGCATCAGGGAGCTGATCATCAGGCATATGATGATCACAAACAATAAAGTCAATACCTTTTTCTTTAGCATAAGCGATCTTACTTACCGCTTTGATGCCGCAATCGAGAGAGATTATGAGCTTTACACCCGTGTTTAGAGCATAATCGATTCCCTGAAACGAAATGCCATACCCTTCATCGTACCGGTCGGGAATATAATAATCAATATTACTTGTTATCCCGCGAAAGAATTTGTACACCAACGAAACTGCCGTTGTGCCATCCACATCGTAATCCCCGTAAACAAGAATTCGCTCCTTGTTGCCAATAGCCCTTTCAATTCTCAAGATTGCTTTATCCATATCAGGAAGAAGAAAAGGATCGTGCAAATCTTCAAGCTTAGGATATAGAAACCTGTTTGCCTCTTCTTTCGTTTCTATTCCTCTGTTAAAAAGCAATTCAACAAGTACGGGATGTAAATTTAATTCTTCAGCTAACTCATTTTTTTTATTTTTTTGGTCGTTTGACAGGGTTGAGTAATTCCATCTGTAAGTCATTTATATCGTTTTTTTATTTTATCTCTCAGGCCCGAATTTCCACGGGGCAAGCGGCTCACTCAGGTATTACTCCCTGCCGCGGCGTATCTCGGCAATGGCTTGTTTACAGACCAATCCGAAGATGTAAAGGTAATACTATTTTTTCTTGATTCGATTATTTTAAACATTAAATAACCTATTTTCTGCTATTCAATTCTTATTCGTAACTTTGCAAATCAATTTCAATAAAAATGAAGATAGCAGCTTTAGTTTCAGGCGGAGTAGACAGTTCGGTTGTGGTGCATCAGTTGAAAGAGATGGGCTACGATCCGACAATTTATTACATAAAAATAGGGATGGAAGACAAAGACGGCTATATTGATTGTCCTTCGGAGGAAGATATAGAGATAGTGTCATACATTGCTGCTAAATATGGCTGCAATTTCGAGGTTGTATCGTTACACAAGGAATATTGGGACAGCGTAGTCCGATACACAATTGAGTCAGTCAAACGAGGCCTTACTCCCAATCCCGATATGATGTGCAACAAGCTGATAAAGTTCGGAATATTTGAACAAAAATGGGGACACTGTTTCGACAAGATTGCCACCGGCCATTATGCAACAACAACAGAACAAGAGGGCCTGACCTGGCTCTCTACGGCGAAAGACCGCGTTAAGGACCAAACATATTTCCTGGGACAGATAAACTATGTACAGATATCCAGGCTGATGTTCCCCATTGGCAACCTGCTTAAATCGGAAGTACGGGCAATTGCTGCAAAGCAGAAACTGCCATCGGCGCAACGCAAAGACAGCCAGGGAATATGCTTCCTAGGGAAAGTAAATTATAACGATTTTATTGAACGATATCTGGGGCGTAAGGAAGGGCTTATAGTTGAGCTTGAAACTGGCAATATACTGGGAAAACATCAGGGGTTCTGGTTCCACACCATCGGCCAGCGCAAAGGGCTTGGATTGAGTGGTGGCCCCTGGTTCGTGATAAAAAAAGATGTAGACAGGAATATAGTATATGTTTCAAAAGGATACGATACTAAACATCAATACGGAGAAGTTATCAATCTTCAGGGCTTTGATTTTATTACCGGAGATGTGTGGGGCGACTTCGATGACGAGAAAGAGATAACGTTCAAAATAAGGCATACACCAGAATTCACCAGTGGAAAGATTTCCAAAATAGGCGATATGTACCGTATTTACTCCGATAAACCCATACAGGGGATAGCTGCAGGACAGTTTGGCGTTGTGTATGACAAAGAGTGCCGTTTATGCCTGGGCAGCGGTATGATTATCTGATCTGTTTGATTTTTCGCCCCGTTTTACTAACTTTGCGGCAGTAACACACTGACCGGATATAAAAGTTTTACTCAACAGTTTCTGCCCCTTAATCCGCTTAGTATAAAAAACAATAGAATATGAAAAAAATCGCCTCCTTACTCTCAGTTTTTCTGCTATTGCCCCTTTCTAAAGCAGCTGCACAATTCGATGGTACCATTGGCACAGGCGCCCATGTGGGTTACGGATCGGGAATAAACAGCCCCGGAAGCGGGGTTCATATTCACTACTATTATGCCAACAATATACGGTTTGCACCCTCATTTACCCATTTTCTTGAGCGAAAAGGTGAAAGCATGTGGATGATAGATACCGATGCCCATTTCATTATTCCTATTTCTCTCTCGTCATCACTCTACCCGGTAACAGGCGTACACTTTTCAAATTGGAAACACGAAGCAACAATAAAAGGAGATATCCTCACAGAGGGCCGGAGTGATCACCGTATAGGTATTAACCTTGGAGGTGGGTTCCAACATGACATAGGCTACAAGATCAGGGCAAATTTTGAATTGAAATACCAGTTCATTCAAAATTATTCGCAGGCTGTTTTTACCGCCGGAATAGGATTCTGGTTTTGAAAAATAGACCAATTATATGAAAGACTTTATTGTCAACGAGATTAAAAATGAAACCGCCGTTCTGGTCGGGCTCATCACACCCGAGCAGAACGAAGAAAAGGTGAACGAGTACCTGAATGAGCTGGCATTCCTTGCCGAGACGGCAGGACTTGCACCGGGGAAACGCTTTGTCCAGCGTATGGATATACCCAACTCCACTACATTTGTGGGCAAGGGAAAGCTCCTGGAGATTGAGGACTACGTGAAAGACAAAGAGAATGAAGTTGGCGTTGTGATATTTGATGATGAGTTGTCTGCCAGGCAGCTCCGTAATATTGAGGGGGAGCTTCAGGTACGCATTATGGATCGTACAAGCCTTATTCTTGATATTTTCGCGATGCGTGCAAAGACAGCCCACGCCAAAGCACAGGTTGAGCTGGCACAATACCAGTACCTGCTTCCCAGGCTCACCCGAATGTGGACTCACCTTGAGAGGCAGAGGGGAGGCGGGGGGACCATTATGCGCGGGCCGGGTGAGACACAGCTGGAGACCGACCGACGAATCATTCTCGACAAGATTACCCGTTTGAAACAGGAACTGAAAGATATCGACAAACAGAAGTCCGTACAACGAAAGAACCGGGGTAAACTGGTACGTGTAGCCCTGGTAGGCTACACAAACGTAGGAAAATCGACCCTGATGAACCTTCTAAGCAAGAGTGAGGTTTTTGCTGAGAACAAACTATTCGCAACTCTTGATACCACTGTACGAAAGGTTACAGTGCAAAACCTGCCGTTTCTGCTTACCGACACTGTCGGATTTATACGCAAACTGCCCACTCACCTTATAGAATCGTTTAAATCGACGCTTGACGAAGTGCGTGAAGCTGACATCCTCATGCATGTGGTGGACATTTCACATCCTGCTTTCGAAGAGCAGATAAATGTGGTAGAGAAGACTCTCTACGAGATCGATGATACCGAAAAACCGTCAATCCTGGTTTTTAACAAGATCGATGCTTTTACACATGTCGTTAAAGATGAAGACGACCTTACGCCAAAAAAACGTGAAAACTATACACTTGAAGAGCTTAAACAAACATGGCTAAGTAAGATAAAAGAAAACTGCATTTTCATCTCTGCTAAAGAGAAAGAGAATATTGAAGTTCTGAAACAACTTATCTACGATAAGGTGAAGGAGATACATATTCAACGCTTCCCCTATAACGATTTTTTATACCAAATATTTGAGGAAGAATAAAAAATAGTTAATACTCCAGTTTTTTGAAAAAACATAATTACAGCCAAAACAGCAAACAACCCTAAACTGCCTGCCGGTAGCGCATAACTACACGTTATGGCGTTCTATCTGTCCATCTTACATAGCTCTCTGTTCAGCGAAATTACAGCATCCTCATATTGCTCGCGTGCAATTACGAACTGCATATTGACCTGCATAAGCGATTGGGCAAAACTCTCTATATTAATACCATTCTCATATAGTGCTTTTGCTGCTCTGTACAAAAAACCGGGCATTGCAATATTGCTTCCCATTACACAGACAATGGCAGAAGGTTTTGCGGTTACCTGATAAAACACATCATTTAAAACCTTAATTAGTTCGTTGCTTTTTTCGTTCTCCCATACAACCATGGTTATTGAGTTTGCATTGGTCGATTTAAGAATGTAGCTCACCCCATACTTCACGAAATACTGCATAATTCGCCCGTCAAAACCTACTTCTCCCACCATCATAGGGTCGTGTATCTCTATTGCAGTCACCTTGCGCGACCCTGATACTATCTCCACTCGCGGTTCGGGCGAAATATAATCACGGGAAATAAGAGTACCGGGATGATCGGGATCGAATGTGTTCTTTATTCGAATATTGATCCCGGCCAACTCGAGAGGTTTAGCCGCTTTGGGATGAATAGCCTCCATACCGATATCAGCCAGCTGATCAGCAATTATGTAATTAGTATGGCCAACAGGGATACTGTTCTCCACACCCACAATCTTGGGATCGGCACTCGAGAGGTGGTACTCCTTGTGAATAACTGCCTCTTCGGCTTTCACCTCAACGGCAATCTTGCTGAAAGTAACCTCGCTGTAACCTCTGTCAAAGGCGCGCATGATACCTTCTGTGCCCTTGGTATAGCCGGTTGCGATACACAGCACATTGCTAAAGTCAATTCCACTGAACTCCTTGTGTATTCGCTTGTCAATTGTTAAAGGCTCATTGTCGTTAAAGCCGCAAAGATCGATAAACCGTGCATTAATGCCGTTGTTGTTAAGCATATTTACGGAGTTCCATCCCGAATGGGCCTCCCCGATGGATGCCAGTATTTCGCGGGCAGCAAGATAGATATCGGTACGGTTTACATATCCCGATGCCAACACCTTTCCAAGGCTGTACAAAACAGTCTTGGCCTGATCAACACGAAACCGGATAAAGTCTCTTGCCTCTTTCAGGTCCAGACCATAATCGGCAAACCCGTCGTTTATAAGTAGAAGACGCTGGCAAAATGAGTCCAGTGCGCTACTGTAATCTTCCCCGTTAAGGAATTTATTATAGATACCCGGCTCACCTGTTTTCTTATGTTCCAGCAGCCAGTTGGTCACGTTGTTGTAAGCCGAAACCACGAAAATCCGGTTATATAGCTGATCGCTCTTTCGGTTCCCTATGATAATATTCTGCAATACGTCCTGAAACTGGGACATTGAGGTACCCCCTATTTTTTCTACTGTAAGCATATGAAAAATGGATATTTATTAATACGGATTATAAATTATAAGTCCCGATTGTGAACTGCTTCAGCAAACAAAGATAGATGATTAATCTATATATTTGTTTCTACTTTATACTTTCTATCGCCGAGCATCCTTTCAGAAGTTCTTAAGCTCCCTGTAAACCTTAAAAACCGGTAAACCCATTACATTAAAATATGATCCCTGAATGCGCTCTACAGCAATGTAGCCTATCCACTCCTGCACACCGTATGCGCCTGCCTTATCCATTGGATTGTAAGCTGATACATAATAATCAATCTCTTCGTCGCTCAACACCCCGAATGTTACATGTGCTACATCGGAAAAAGCGACCTGTTTCACAGCAGAGGTGAGACAGACACCTGTTACCACTCGGTGAGTCTCTCCTGAAAGGAGGCGAAGCATACGTTTTGCATCTTCTTTATCAGCCGGTTTCCCAAGTATCATGCCATTGAGCAACACAACAGTGTCTGCTGTGATAATCAGCTCATCATCTCTTAACTCCGGAAGACAAGCAGATGCTTTTCTCCGTGCGAGGAACTCTGCGACCTCTTCATGGGGAAGTGTATCGGGGTATGCTTCGTCGATACCGGGTAATGAGCGAAGTTCATACTGAACGTCGATACCGGAAAGCAACTCCCTGCGTCGCGGTGAGTTGGAAGCCAAAATAATTCTGTAACTGGTCAACTTCATAATACGCCGCGAATCCTGGTTAATTTTACCAGAAGATCTTCCAGAAGGTTTAGCGGAAGCATATTTGCTCCATCCGACCCGGCATTTTCAGGATCAGGATGCGTTTCAATAAATAAACCGTCGGCACCCACTGCTATTGCCGCTTTTGCAATGGTTTCTATCAACTGAGGCTGCCCGCCCGTCACACCCGATACCTGGTTAGGCTGTTGCAGGCTGTGTGTCACATCCATCACAACGGGAAAACCAAACTCTTTCATAGTGGGTATTCCACGAAAATCGACCACCAGATCTCCATATCCGAAAGTGGTGCCCCGCTCCGTGAGTATCACCTTTTGGTTACCGCAGTCACTCACCTTCTGCGCAGCAAACCGCATTGCATCGGGTGAAAGGAACTGGCCCTTTTTAATGTTAACCACCTTCCCCGTCTTTGCTGCGGCAACAAGCAGTTCGGTCTGGCGACAAAGGAAAGCCGGTATCTGCAGCATATCAACGTAGCCCGCAGCCATCTCGGCTTCAGAGCTCTCATGGATATCAGTAACAACCGGAATGCCGAAAGTGTCGCGCACCTTGCCCAATATTTTCAACGCTTTTTCATCACCTATCCCTGTAAAGGAGTCAACTCTCGAACGGTTCGCTTTGCGATATGAACCTTTAAAGACATATGGAATGCCTAATTTTTCGGTGATCACTTTAATTTTTTCCGCTATCCTCAATGCCATATCTTCAGATTCAATGACGCAAGGCCCGGCAAGCAGAAAAAAATTCCCTGATTCTAAATAGGAAAAATCCATTGTTTTATTTTTAACATTATTAACCAAAACTTTAACCTTAAGTGGTTTTACAACTCATGCATATTGCTTTTAGCTGAAATTTTTCAACATAACCTTTTACCCGATACAAAGATAAATATTTTGAGTTAATGTTCGGATATACGTTTTATTAAATATTCCAGCACAAGAAAAGTCCCGTTCACCTCAATCTCTATTTTTTGATTGTCGCTAACTTCGGAACGCTTACAGCTCTGGAGAAACTATTTTCCACATGTAGCAGAAAACAAAACGAAGATAGACCTGGAAGAGATCGCACGCAAATATCATTTGACAGGAGCAAATATTGTAAACGTAATTCAGTATGCCGGCCTAAAAACAGTGGATAATAAATCAGCCACTATTTCGGCAGATGACCTGTTGAAAAGGATTCGCAAGGAATATGAAAAAGAGGGTAAAATGATGCGACAATAGTAGATATATTTTTTGCATATATTGCCTTCAACAAAGAAGATAACAGGGATCCTGTCCGAAATAATCCGGGATTATGTTCCATATTGAGGGGATAGAAATGTTTGTTATTGCTATCTTTGCAGAAAAAAGATGATAGTTGATCTCTGTCCATCCCCCGCCCTCTATCCATTTTACAAAAGAGGAAATGACACCGTTGTAGTGGTGGATGTCTTCAGGGCTTCTGCCACAATGTGCGCAATACTACACAATGGTGCAACCGCGATAATCCCCGTAGCTGATATAGAGGAGGCTAAGCGATACAAATCGGAAGAATTTCTTGTAGGTGCTGAAAGAGATACACGCAAATGTGATTTTGCCGATTTTGGCAATTCTCCGTTCGACTACATACGTGAAAAAGTTGCAGGAAAGGAAATTGTGTTTACCACAACAAATGGTACAAGAGCCATTGAGATGGGGAGTGAAAGCAAGAAACTATATGTAGGCACCTTTTCCAATATAGGAGCATTAGCTGAGAAATGCGCAGAGAAATCTGAGAGGGTTGTGATTATCTGTGCTGGATGGAACAACAGGGTAAATATTGAAGATATGCTTTTCGGTGGTGCCTTTGCTGAAAAAATATCAGGTATATCGAAAATGCTTATCGGCTCAGATTCGTTGAGGATAGCCCTTGAATTGTGGAAACAGGCAAAACAAGACCCGCTGGCATATCTTAAAGAAAGTGATCATTACCGACGACTTAAAGCCAACGGCGCCGAAGGTGATGCTGATTACTGCCTAAGACCTGACACTGTTAAAATTGTACCTTATTACGACAGCTATACAAAAAGATTGAAAGCGTTGTCATGAGGGCAATGTCCTCACTCATCCCAGTCGAAGTCGTCCATACTGAAAGACCCGGTAAACTGTTCCAGATCACGACGCTCTTTTTTAGTAGGGCGGCCCGTACCTCGCTGCCTGTCGACAAAACCGCTGATCTTGTTCATCTCAAGTATTTCGTATTCTTCGGGCGAAGTAACATTTTCCATAAACTGAGGCACCATCTTCGCACCCATACGTTTGTCCGCAGTAGCGAGTACCTTAAATGAAAAGGTGATCGGGGATTTTCGCACCTGCACAACCTCGCCCGCACGAATAGTTCTGGAAGGCTTTACCGTAATGTTGTCAATCATCACTCTCCCCTTCTTGCAGGCATCGGTGGCAATTGTACGTGTTTTAAAAATTCGTACTGCCCACAACCATTTATCTATCCGTACTTCATCCATGAAAGTGAAACTCTAAATTTTATTGATAAGTTTGCACCTAAAAAATCTTCGTAATAAAAAATTATTATTCATTATTCATTGAATGTCAGCATAAATACTACTGCCACTCAATATGTCATTCACGCCCTATCTGTTGTTATAATCATTCATAGTTATATCTATACCCGCCAGGCAAAAACTGCGTATAATGTCCACGGCGGTTTCAATTCGTTCTGGCAGTTGCAGCTTCTCCTCTGTTGTGAATTCGTCAAGCACAAAGTCGACCTGTCCGCCACGATGAAAATCGCTACCTATGCCAAACCTGAGACGCGGATAATTCTGCCCAATAAGGCCTTGAATATGTCTTAGCCCGTTGTGGCCTGCATCACTCCCTTTAGCTTTCAGTCGAAGTGTGCCAAAAGGCAGAGCCAGATCATCAACCACAACTAGAAGATGGCTGTTTTCAATCTTCTCCTTCTGCAGCCAGTATCTAACGGCGTTGCCGCTCAGGTTCATAAAGGTAGAGGGTTTAAGAAGGATTAACGATCTGTTTTTGAGCCGCATCTCAGCTACAAAACCATACCGCCTATCTTCAAAAACAGCATTGGACGCCTTTGCAAAAGCGTCCAACACCATAAACCCAATATTGTGGCGGGTTTGCTCATAATCGGGCCCGATATTTCCCAATCCCGCTATCAAATATTTCATACGATTAAAACTATTTTTTCAAATGTATCGTATGAAACTCGCTTTAATCATATACTTGAACGATAATGATTTTCATGCTCGTTTCATTTTATCATTTTAGTGTAAACCAAGTAGTATCCGCCTTAGCTTACCGCTGTTATTCAGCTTTTGCAGCAGCACCTCTGGCAGCACGGGTCAGCTGGACGCGACACACAACTGCATTCTTGGCATTCAATACCTCAAGGTCCTCGAAGCTAAGCTGTCCAACCTGAATAGATTTGCCCAACTCCAATTCATCCACGTTTACCAACAGCTCTTCGGGCAACTTGGTATGCAGAGCTTTAACTTTCAGTTTACGCATATCAAGAGACAACTTACCTCCGGCTTTCACTCCGGCAGCCAAGCCTGTCAAGCGCACGGGTAATTCAATCACTATCGGCACATCATCGAACACATGCAGGAAATCGATATGAAGAATAGTATCTTTTACAGGATGAAACTGAACTTCTTTCAGAACGGCCAATAATTTATTATCCCCAAGATCAAGATTTACCAGAAAAACCTCAGGTGTATAAATCAAGTTACGCACATCTCCGCTTTTCACTACAAAATTTACGTTTTCCTGACCATGTCCACCGTAAACAACGCAAGGTATAAGCCCTTCACTGCGGTATGCCCTTGCTGCCTTTTTCCCGAAATCATCCCTGATCTCGCCTTTTAATTCAAATCTTTTCATTTTAAAAATTGTTTGTGTTACTCAAAATAAAGTTCAACTTATTCAAACTATTCCTAATAACAGCAAAGCGCAATTAAACTTGTCTTTTGCCAAAAATGCTTAAGAAAATAGTTCACAAAAGTCAGGCTATTTCCCGCCAATGCAA